>DATGFK010000314.1:0-3211 GCA_035309185.1 Aggregatilineales bacterium | reverse complement strand
CGCCCGGATCGGGGATGACACCACAGAGACGATGATCGCCCGCCTCGTCGAGGCGGGTATCGAGACGATCAAGACGCACAACGTCCTCGTCTGCGAGGCCAAGGTCGGCGTCTGCGCCAAGTGCTACGGCCGCTCGCTTGCCGCTGGCAAGCTGGTGGACGTCGGCGAGGCTGTCGGCATCGTCGCGGCGCAGTCCATCGGCGAGCCTGGCACCCAGTTGACCCTGCGAACCTTCCACACCGGCGGTACGGCACAGGCCACCGGCGACATCACCAGCGGTCTGCCGCGCGTGGAAGAACTGTTCGAGGCCCGCAAGAAGCCGAAGGGCGAGGCCGTCATGACCGACATTGACGGCACGCTGCGCCTGACCAAAGTCGAAGGCGTGCGTGTTGCGACGGTCATCAACAGCGAAGTCTTCAGCGAACAGCACAGCATCCCGGTAGATTGGGAGCTGATGGTGGACGACGAGCAAGAGATCAAGGAAGGGCAGATCATCGCCCGCCAGCTTGGCGAAAACGACAAACCCATCGCGACGCTGGTCGCCAAGATGGGCGGCACGATTCACCTGGAAGGCCACACGCTGTACATTCGCTACGAAAACAAGGAAGAACACCAGTACGATATCCCGTCCAGCGCCCGCCTGACTCCACAAGCTGTGGACGGCGCGCACGTGGTGGCCGGTCAGCAGTTGACCGAAGGCGCCAAGAACCCGCACCGCATCCTGCGTATCCAGGGTTCGGAAGCCTGCCAGCTTTACCTGCTGGCTGAAGTGCAGGACGTGTACCGCAACCAGGGCGTCAACATCGCCGACAAGCACTTCGAGGTGATCATCCGCAAGATGCTCTCGAAGGTTCAGATCACCAAGAGCGGTGACAGCGAACTGCTGCCCGGAGAACTGATTGACCGCCTGATGCTGCTTTTCATGAACGAAAAGCTACTGGGAGAGGGCAAGGAGCCTGCGGCTGGCGTGCCGGTGCTGCTGGGCGTGACCAAGGCCGCGCTCAACACGGACAGCTTCCTGTCGGCCTCCAGCTTCCAGCACACGATCAAGGTGCTGGCCGGGGCGGCCATCGAAGGCAAGGAAGACCGCCTGTACGGCCTGAAGGAGAACGTGATCATCGGCAAGCTGATCCCGGCGGGTACGGGCTTCCACACCTACCGAGACCGCGAGCTGATTGCGCCGGATACGACGCTCGAAAGCCAGGGAGCGCTTGACGCCGAGGCCGAGCCAGATCTGGACGCAATGGCAGACACCCCGGACATGGGCGAAGGCAACGAAGTCGCCGCGCCGTAAGGGGAGTCCCTCACCCCCTGGCCCCTCTCCCGCGTACGGGCGAGGGGAGAACACCCCGCCCAACTCGCTCCTCTTCCCCTTCGCCCATGCCAGTCCCACTGGGAGATCTGGCATGGGCGAAGGGGCTAGGGGTTGAGGGGAACCGCCCCGGCCTTCACCCGCTCGTAGTTCGCATCCAACTCCGGCTCCAACAACAGAATCGACGCAATGCGCCGCGCAATGTTGCTGACCTCGCGCACCTCGTCCAGCGTGAGCGGACGCTTGAGCAGGTTAAATTCGCGGTAACTGAGCCATTTCTTGATGACCTGGTAGCCGCCGATGGTGTATTCCCAGACCGGCAGGGGAATATTGCGCCAGTACGCGACATCGTTCAGGTACACGTCCACCGTGCGGGAGCCGAGTCCGTCGAACTCGCCGGACGCAAGGTCACGCTCGATGGCTCTGCCTTGCCCTGGCATGGTGATCCCGCCGCGCCCCGCGTGACCCCAACCGACCTCGACCTTGAAATCGGTGTCGGGGTTCAACTGCCCGCCGCCAACGCGCGTACTTGTGCCGATCCCTTTGAGTTCGTCGCGGATTTTGCCGGAGGTGACGCCGCTGGCAGACTGATCGGTGTCCAGCAGCGTGGCGATCTGCTGGCCCAAAGCGGCTGAGACTTCGAGCGTTTCTTTTGTGGCGGGGAGCGGAATACGCGGCCAATCCTGGCGAAGCGCACCGGCGTAGGGACATGGCAATGCCATGTCCCTACGCCGCCACGCCGCCACCGGCTGACGCGCTGCGCGTGCTGAGTTCTTCGGCGATCTTGCCGATCTGCGTGGCGACCACCGAAGTCGGCTGGTACAGCACCATCGGCGTGTTGGCTTCCACCGCCTGGAAGGCCAGTTCCGGCGCGGGCGACACAATAGATAGCATATCGTGGCCGAGCAGTTGTTCGGCCTCCTGCCAGGGAACCTGGAGCGTGGATTGCGTCCGGTTGACCAGGACAATGCTGGCGCGAACCTTGTTCAGTCCACTCGCTTCCAGTTCTTTCAGCAGTTCGCGGGCCATATTCAGCGTGACGCGGAAAGGCTCGACGATGACGACCAGTTGATCGATCTCTTTGACCAGCCGGGCAGTTTGTCGCGTCAGACCGGAACCGAGATCGACGGACACATTGCGGGCCAGAGAGCGCATTCCCTTGAGAATAGCGACTGCGGTATCCGGGTTGACGTTCATCTGCGTGTCTTTGGGCCGGATAGACGAAAGCAAGGCACGCAATCCGCTTGGGTGTGGACTCAATTCGGCCTCGATAGTACGCGCATTGATCTCCGCAGCCTGGCGTGCCAGCAAATTGGTCATGCCAGTAGCACGGGCCATCCCCAACATCAAGCCCATGCTTCCCTGTCCTGGCCGTATATCAGACACAATAGTCGGCCCTTTTTGACCGAGCATAGCGGCAACGCTCAAGGCAATCGTTGTCGTTCCAACGCCGCCCTTTGCCCCCAGGAAGCCGATCATCAGCCCTGAATCACTGGCAGCAGTATGGCGCTGTGCAGCGCTGCGGGCCAGGATCGCCTTAACGCGCGAGGCCAGTTCAGCAGGGTGAGTTGGCTTGGTGAGATAGTCGTCCGCGCCAGCTTCAAAACCCGTTACCTTATCGTCAACCAGCGTTTTCGCCGTGAACATGATGATCGGAATGCCAACAGTATTCGGGTCAGCCCGGAGACGGCGACAGACCTCGAAGCCATCCATGTCGGGCATCATCACGTCAAGGATGATCAGGTCAGGGTGTTCCTGGGCAGCCTTTGTTATTGCCTGTCCGCCCGCGCTGGCCGCCGCTATCTCATATCCCTGGCGTTGCAACATAAGGCCGATCAATTTCAGACTATCAATATCATCATCAACGATTAGAATTTTCTCGCCCATGTCCCAACCCCT
>DATGFK010000313.1:0-7452 GCA_035309185.1 Aggregatilineales bacterium | reverse complement strand
CCTGGTCGTCGGTGCTGGTCACATCCAGCGCATAGATTCCCGGCTTGGCAAAAGCGTCTATGCCGAACGGGATCACGAAATGCTGGCGGGACGGGTCGCCGTAGATGGCGAGAGTCTTGCCCATAAAATGCCCACTGAGCTTGGAAGGGACGGCCATATTGACCACCCATTCCATCGTGCGGCCCTGTTCGGGCTGCGATGGCAGCATCGTCACGCGGTCAAAGGGCGCGGCCAGGTCGTCCAGCGTCGGCCCGTTGGCCGGGCCGGGGATAATCAGGCGCTCCCCGGCAAAGATCACGGGAATGGCTTTCAGCCGATTGACCTTCATCAGCAGGGCCAGCGATACCCCGTAGCGCAGGGCAACGCGGTAGACGGTATCTCCCGGCTGCACCACGTAAATGCTGCCGCTCTTGACCGGTGTGTAACCCTGGGAACCTTCCTGCACCGCCACGCTCAGCCCGGCAACCAGCGCTTGGTTCGGGTTGAGGATTTTGTTGGTCCGGGCAAGGGCAGTCTCGTCCATGCCATAGCGCACTGAGAGGCTGAACAGGCTGTCGCCGGGCTGGACGATGGTGCTGTTGGGCACGCCTGGGACGCCCTCCGCGCCCGGATTGGAGCCTGACCCGCCCGCCGGATCGGAACTTCCCGGCGCAGACTGGGCGGCGGCTGCATCGGGGGCAACGCCGGGAATCAGTAGGCGCTGACCGACCTGGAGCAGCGACTTATCAGTCAGGCCGTTAGCCTGCGCAATCGCATCCACCGTAACGCCATACTGCTGCGCGATTCGGAAGAGATTTTCATCACGCTGCACCACGTGGATCGTCAGGCCCGACTGCGTTGGCGTCTCCCTTGTGGCAGTCGCAGCGGGAGGCGTGTTGGTGGGAACGGGTGTAGTGGGCGTACCAGCCTGGGCTGCGGCTGGTAGACTCTCCAGGCAGGCGAGAGCAGCAAAGGTCAGCAGAAGCGCCCGCAGCAAAGGTGCAGCCGGGCGCGCGGTCAGTTTTCGCATTCAGGGAATCAGTCGAAATACAGTGCATCCGAACGAATGGTTGTAGAGTATGCCGCGCTGAGCGCATTTAATCCACCCTCTACTCCCCTGATTCCACTGGCAGGACTTCGTGTTGGCGTGTTATGCTACTCGCCGTCTGAAGTCCAGCGAAGCGTTGAGAATGATGCGCCCCTATCCAACCATACTCGTGCTTTCCTCGTAAGCCTCGGAGTGTTCAACTTGGCAAAAATCGCTGAAATACCTGCCTTCTTCAAAACCTGGTGGCGCGTTCTGGTTGTGGTGCTGGTAGCTTTCCTTTTTCGGGTCGGCTACGTCACGTATACGCCTGGCCCTGGAGATTCTGATCTCGTTACCTACATCAACTGGGCAAAACTCGGTCTCCAGCGCGGCCTATTCCCTATCTATGTGCATGGGTGGCCGGATTATCCGCCCGTGTACGTAGGCATTTCCTATCTGATTGGCGTGATAGCGACAGTACGCGGCATCTCGTTCAGCGATCCCGCTGTAACGCTGATGTTCAAAATAGTGCCCATAGCGGCTGATCTACTCATCGTTGGCATTGTTGCGGTCTGGGCGCATACGAAACCGGTTTTGCGTTGGCTGGTGCCCGGATTATTAGCGGTTTCGCCTGGACTGATCATTGTTTCTACGTGGCGTGGACAGACTGATTCTCTGTATATGCTATTTGTTATCCTGGCATTGATCCTCCTGAGTCAGGATCGTCCACGACCTTCCTGGGTGCTGTTGGCAATCGCCGCATTGACAAAACCACAGGGACTCTTATTCGGCCCGCTTTTCCTGGTGCTAACTTATCGGCGCTATGGCTGGCGAGAGTGTGCCAGATGTGTGGGCCTTTTCCTGGCGGTTCACATCGTCGTTTACTTGCCATTTGTGCTAGGCAATGGCCTGGACAACATTATTCCGGTCTATATCTTCCATAATATCCACCCTGCAGATCTCACTTTCCATGCCCTCAATTTCTGGTTTCTGGTCAGTCCCACGTATCCGTTCTTGCCCGCTGATACTCTGGCGATCTCAGGGCCGCTGACAGCGCGCTACGTAGGAGATATTCTATTTGGCACGGTGACTTTGCTGGTGCTGGCCCACGTGTGGCGCAACGCTGAAAAGCGCTATGAATTTGTGTGGGCAGGCATTCTGATGCTTGGGTTTTTCATATTTTTTACCGGCGTGTATGAACGTTATATTTACTACGCGGCGGTTCTCCTTACCATCGCTTTGCTGCAAGAACCTCGGTTGTGGGCTGTTGCTCTGGGCCTAACTTATACGTTAGCCTTGAACAATATCACGCTCTGGACTGGGCCGGGTTATCGCTATCTTGGTGATTGGTTTGGCTGGTTTCTATGGTGGGAAAAATTTTACTGGCTCGCGGCGCTGGCGAACGTGGCGATGCTGTTTGAGACGCTACGAATGCTTTGGAAAGGGACAGGTCTGTATTATTGGTTTTTCCAGATTACCCGAGTCGCGGCGATTTGCATTGCGGTTGCGCTTATCCTGGCAATTATACGCGACCCGTTGAGTGATATACCGACGGCCAACTGGCTTGCCAGTCATGTGGCAACTTTTGATAAAATTGCATCAGAACAGCTTGCAGTAACGCTGTTTGCACATGACTTGCATCCGATTTCGTCTACCTGGGATTGGCGCTTAACACCAGCGATTGACACGCAGTCCCTTTCAAACTGGCGACACGCGGGTATTCGCTACGTCGTTATGGATGAATCGGCCAATCAGAATGTAGATTTCAACACTCGGATCAACGATGCGGTTGCCCAGGGTGGAACCCTTCTCTATGAAACTCCCAGCGTGTTGAACTTTACTTCACGCCAGGCAGTGTTGTGGACATACCGCCCGCATCAGCAGACGGACTTGATCTTCGACGGATCGCTTCGCTTGCTAGGCTATGATCTGATACACGACAAGACTCGAGACTCGATCATCTTATACTGGTATGCCGAGCAAACGCCTCGGATCAATTACCATATTTATTTGCATGTATTTGATCCGACAACGGGAGCCGTTCTGGGCATATCTGATACCATTCTGGGTCAGGCGCTCCATTCCACAGCGACATGGCAAACGCATGAAATGTTTTCAGAACGCTACAGCTTACCCGTGTACTCAGGAAACAGCGTTTCTCGGTTGGAAATCGGCCTCTATGAGTTTACAACAGGGGATCGCGCTATGCTTAAAGATGGCAATGGACATGATCAAGGCGATCATATGACTATCCTTGTTGATGACAACAGTGACCATCCTTCAGACCTGTTTGAGTTTTGACTTCACACAAACTGGGACGCATGTTGGGAAATGACGTACTATCTTCGTTTTTAGCGCAGTTTCAAAAGGTCTGAATCAGTTCGTTCAAAATCTATCAAGATGCAGAACAGCCGAACGGATGAGCGTAGAGTGCGCCGTGCTGTCTAAATTCTTCCAATGGCGCCCGGGGAGCGGGCAAAGGAAAGTTCCATTGACGTTGTCATCAAGTTCCCCGGCAACCGCACTGACCATTACGGGTATTCCCACCGAAACCCGCACGATTGGTTTGCTGAGGCTCCCCGAACTCTTAGCAGGTTACGGGCGCAATGGTTCACCTGACTGGCTTGACCTCCGTCAGCAAGGTTTTCCAGCGTAGAGTAGGCTACGCGCTGATCGGCGGAACCGTATAGCACAGGTGGACTGTCAGCAAATTGCCATCACGAAAACGGCAACCGGCAAGACGCTGTGGGTGGCGTACCGCAAAGACTCGTGATGCGCGCGATAGCCTGTTAAACTGTCAGGGTTGCTGTCATGGCGACTCAACAACGTCAATCCTCGTCAACAGATGGTTATACATGGACTCACTCCAATCTGAACCTTCCCGCGCCCCTGGCAACAGCTTGATCTTCTGGATACTGCTGGCGCTGATCGTTGCCGGTGCGGGGCTGATCCGCTTGTACGCACTTGGGACGTATCCCCAACGCTTCAATCAGGACGAGATGGTGCAGGGCTATGACGCCTGGAGCCTCTGGCAAACCGGGCGCGACCATCACGGGGCGCTGCTCCCTTTGAACTTCCAGGCCTTCAACGACTATATTCCACCACTCGGCAATTACATCACAGCGCCGTTCGTGGGATTGTTCGGCCTGGACGAAACGACGACACGCTTGCCTACGGCCGTACTTGGAATCGCGACCATCGTTCTCGTCGGACTACTAGGGCGGCAATGGTTTGGCCCGGCGGCATCACGCTCTCGTAAGCCATGCTGATTCGTCCTTCACGCACTTCCGTAATTTCGGTCTTTTACCTTATCGTGGCGGCTGTATGCGTGCTGCCTGCCCTGGGCATGGATGCCAATTTTACGACCGCCCGCTTTGCGTTCAACCTGACTGCCGGGCGCGGTCTTGTCTTTTTCACGCCTGCCCCGACGATCACGACCTATCCGCTGATTCCCGTCGCTTTCACGTTGAACGCTCACGATCCGCTGTGGATGGCCTGGGCGATCAGCGCGCTGGCGGCGGCGGCAGGCGGCTTGATCCTGGCGCGGCTTGTCGGGAGAGGCTGGTGGGTCGGCGTCGCGTATATACTCGCGGCGGGACTGTCGCCGTCCGTCGTGACGCTCAGCCTGATCGCGCTGGAGCTGGCGGCGACGCTGGCCGCCGTAGCAAAACGGTGGCTGATAGCCGGACTGTTGATCGCCCTGGCCGTGCTGACCGATCCGCTGGCCGTGATCTTGTTATTACTGCTTGTGCTGTACAGCGTACGGGAAGGCGATTTGCGCTGGCGATTCTTGCTGCCCGCGATTGTCGTACCTGGGCTGATCCTCGGCGCTCAAATTCTATCGCTGGGTGGCCCTGGCAGCGTGATACTGGCCGCGCCGCAGTCGCAACTGATCGTAATTGCGATGCCCATCCTGGCAATCTTGGCGCTATTTCAAAGTCGCCATAGTCTGCAAGAGCATCCCCACCTGGCGCTGCTCGTCGCCTGGAGCGCCACTGCCGGGTGGATCTCGATGATCGGCAATGGCTGGCCCAGCGCGGTGATCCTGCCGGGAGTGGTGATCCTGATCGCGTTGTGGGGGGGGATTTCCCCTCACCCTAAATCCCTCCCACACAAAGGCTCAGGAGCGGAAGACTCCCTCACCCTAAATCCCTCTCCCACAGACGGGCGAGGGACTAAGGGAGGATTTACTCCCCTTGCCAAATTGTTGGGAGAGGCGACAAGGGGTGTGGTGAATTTTCGGCTGCTCATTCTTCTTGCCCTTGCCGCCGATCTTGCCCTCAATTTACTCGTGCCCACGTCGCCGCTGGCGCCTTCCCTGGCGAAGAGACAGGCGAGTGTCCCGCAAATTGGCGCGTGGATCACGGCTCATACGGACGCGAACGGCAGCGTTGCCGTTGCATTTCCCGGTGTACTGCCTTTTGATCTTGACCGGCCTGTCCTTGAGCTTCCGGGCAGTATGGATGGCGCATTTTTCATCCGATACGCGCCGGGTGCGCTGGTCGTCGCGCCGGATATGACGGTGACGTGGCCCGGCTTCCCGACAACTTACATCCGCGCGACGAGCATTGGCGATGCGGCAATTTATGTACCGGTGGTGCGTTTTGCACCGCTCGACTCGCACGACGTAGACGTGATCTACGCGGCCAACCTGGGACGCGAGGATTTGCGCCTGCGCGGCGTGGGGATCACCAACACCATCCGCCCCAATGACCGCCTTCGCATCAGGCTGGATTGGGATTTGGCCTACACCCCTTCTTTTGAGGCGACCATTCGGCTGCAATTGCAGGATGCACAAGGACGCAGCGTGGCACAGGGCCAGGATAAGCTTCCGGCGGCGACGTGGCACCCCGGTCAGCTCTCGACCTATCACCTGCTGGTCGTGCCGGGAAATGTCCAGGGCGATCAGCTTGCGCTGCATGTTGGCGTTTCTGTGCGCGGCGGCGACCTGGGCGATCATCAGGTCACAGTCAGCGATTTTCTCAACGAACCGTAAGGGTGCTATTGGACGGGAAGCCGTCGGCTCATTTATTGCCAGGCGACAAAATCGTGATCCTTTCTAAATGCTGAGTAGCTCCGTCGCCCGCTTCAGATCCCACGCTGCGCCAGTCTTGTCGAACAACTCAGCAGCGCGGCTCAAATTACCTTTACGCGATGGATCGGCCTTATCTGTATGGCGTCCTATCTCGCAATACGCCAATCCCTGCACGTAGGGCATTGCCAGGCGATCCGCTTCAGCTAACGCATTCCGCCACGATTGATTGGCGCGCGTGGCTTGACCAGATAACCAGAAATACGCCCCTTCTGCCAACTGCGCACGCCCCAGGCTGCTTGGATAGGTGTGCGCATACTTCAGCAGCTTCTTGTAAGCATTATGGGCCTTTTGAGGTAGTTCGGCGTCGCCTGATGATGAGCGATAGCCGTTGGCCTCCCATAAGGCCAGATAGACTTCGGCGATGCACGCATAACCCTCCAACTGGTAGGTAAGCTGCGCCGGTATCTTGGCGATCACAGCAGATGCTTTATCGGCTGTCTGGTGAGCAGCGTCGAGATGCCCACCACGCAGGCGTGCCACACCTAACATCGCAAGTATGTTGGCTTCCAGGCGTGGCTCAGATTTCATATCTAATTCAAGGGCAGATTCCAGGATCAAGATAGCTTTATCCAGGTCTCCCAACCTCAGCGCCCCATGGCCCTGGCCCATCAGCGCCCAACCCTTATGTTGAGCATCGTCACTGCGAAGCGCTGAATTGTAACCCTCGACGTACCGCGCCTGGCCTGCTGCAAATTGGCCGCGGTGGTAGCAGAGATAGCCGTACGCCGTCAGCACTTCGCGCCGCCAACGTTCATCGCCCAATTGCAGGTTAAGTTCTATGGCCTGATCCAGCGCTGTTTGCGCGGAATCCCATCGCCCCATGTCCAGGTCATAAATACTGCCAATCAGCTTCACGTAGGCCACTGCCGAGAGATCAGTAGAGCGTTCGGCAACAGCAAATGCCTGACGATAGTAAGTGTCGGCCAACGAACGCAAAGACACCAGTTCCATAGCAAGACAACCGTTGATAAAGTAGCGGCCTAAATCCGCATAATTGCGTGCCTCTTCGCCGAGATTGAGCGCCCGCAATGTGGCATCAGTCGCCAGGAGAGCATTGTTTTGAAAATAATACAGTTGACTCAAACTGAAATAGATGCGCGCGGCTGCCTGGAGATCGTTTTCTGGTCTGGCCGGGGATTCGACAATCTGAAATGGGCGCAACCGCTTCGAGACCTGAACAGCAACCTGGCGGAGCAGACTCAAAACGAGACCTGCGCCTGAACGCGGAGCCAGGCGACCATATAACGCCAGGGCGCGCTCGAAATGCTCAAGGCTTTTCGGCACACGACCGAGATTTAGAAACGCCTGTCCAAGTCCCTGCTCGCGGCTAGCTGCCTGCGCCCGTCCATCA
>DATGFK010000312.1:0-2066 GCA_035309185.1 Aggregatilineales bacterium | reverse complement strand
CCGGATGTTTTCAGCAGCGGAAAGCAGCGAATCGGCTGCCGATTCCTTTACGGTATAGGCGCTTTCGCGCATAGCCTTACGCGCTTCGGTAACGCTGTGAGTGGCATCCGTGCTAACCTGGGTGATGGTTTCCTTGGCTTTGCCAACGCCTTGCTGCATGCTTCCAGCCACGCGCTGCGCCTCGTCAGAGACCTGTCCACTGACGCGCTGCACGCCTTCACGTGTCTTTTCGACGCGCTGTTCAACGGACTGTTCCACGGTCGCAGCCACGCGGCGGGCTTCTTCGCCGATCTGCGATGCTGCGTGTTCAAGGTCTTGCCGGGCGCGACCAACCACCTGTTGCACGTCCTCGGCGGCCTTACTGATCGGGTTTTTCGGCTGCTCACTCTGTTCAGGAATTATTTCTGGTCCAGTCATCACATCCTCCCCACGAGAAGAGTCACGCTCGCAAAATTACGTCATCTAATTGTACCCCGATCTCAGCAGAGAAAATCAGCCATTCAGAACGCGCCTATCCCCAGCAGCACGTTGGGGATCGTGCGGAGCATGATCTGGAGATCAAGGCCGATAGACCAGTTCTCGATGTAGTAAATATCGAGCAAGCACTGTTCCTCGAAGGGAATTTTGCTGCGTCCACTGACCTGCCACAGGCTCGTCGCCCCAGGCAGTACGTTGAGCCGCTGGCGATGCCATTTCTCGTAGTGCGAGACCTCGTCTGGTGTAGGCGGGCGTGGCCCGACAATGCTCATTTCGCCGCGCAGGACGTTGATGAGTTGTGGCAGTTCGTCAATGCTCAGGCGGCGGATCCATTTGCCGACTCGCGTGACACGCGGGTCGTTCTCCCATTTGGGACGTTTCGGGTCTGCCCCGGTCTGCGCGATCATTTCCTCGCGGAGTTCGTCGGCTCCATCGCGCATGGAGCGGAATTTGTACATACTAAATTCATGCCCATCTTTCCCGACTCGCTGGTGTGGGAAGAGGATTGGCCCAGGCGAATCGAGCTTGATGGCAATAGCGGTAGCCAGGGCCAGGGGGATGGAGACCGGGGCGGTCAGGACAATTAGCCCTACGTCAATAATGCGTTTGATCAGGTAGCGTGTCTGATCCAGCCTGATCTCTCCCGTAAGGCCCAACAGCGGAATCCCTTCCAGGTTTTCTATTGAAACCTGGCTCATGTTCAGTTGGAACATATCCGGCACAATCCGAGCCGGAACAGCGTATTTTTCGCAGACAGCGACCAGTTCCATGATATTCTGCCGGGCAGTCCAGGGCAGCGTGATGATTACCAGGTCAGCAGACTTCGATCCCAGAATCTCCGCGAGATGCTCCAGGCCGCCCAACCCTGGAACGCGGCCAATCCCACCAGTAGCACGTTTCGTGGCATCGTCTAGATAGCCGATTGGCAAATAGCCGAGTTCGGGCCGGGCGATCAGCGCGCTGAGGACGGCGCGGCCCGCATTGCCCGCTCCGACGACCAGTACCCGCTCGACTCCGACTCCACGCATCCGCAGCCGATGGCGCAGGACGCGATATACGAGGCGCTCCACGGCCAGTAATATAACCACCAGTAGCGCCGCCTCGATGATCATCAAACGCGAGAAAACGTCCGGGCGAAGCAAGAAGCTGAGCGCCATCACCAACACGGTCGCGTTTGTGCCGCCATTGAGCAGGACATAGACTTCTTCGAACCAGGCGCGGCCTCGCTTCTCGCGGTACAGGCTGGCGACCGGCCACGTACCGATCATCCAGAGGGCGAAGATCAAACTGTAGGGCAGAAACGGGCCAAAGGGCGCAGAGTTGGCCTCGTCCACCGGTTTGAGGATTTGCACGGAGTAGCGCAGGTAGTAAGCCAGCCCAAAAGCGACCAAGATCAAGATGAAGTCAATGACCGGCATTAACCGGCGGAAAATAAGTGCCCAATTACGCATTGCTCAATGTCCCTGCCCCAGCGCCTGGCGATAACTCTGCATTGTCTGTTGTGCGGTTTGCTCCCAGGTGAATTTAGTGGACTCTATTCTAGCGTGTTCTCCGAGTTCGGCACGCCAGTTGGAATCGCGAATAGAGCG
>DATGFK010000311.1:0-5008 GCA_035309185.1 Aggregatilineales bacterium | reverse complement strand
CGGGACTTTGCTCGTCGTGTTGGGCGTGGCATGGCTGTGGCCTGAAATCCGGCAGTTGGGGGAACTCAAGCCGGATTGATCCGTATCAGCCCGCCAGTTTCGCCACAACAAGTGCATGATGATGTCCCTGGTCGCGTGAGGGACTCCCAATTGCGATATACTAGGCGGCATTACCCTGTAAAGGATTATTTTCGAGCGCATGGTCAGGCTCTTTAACCGTTACTCATGGTTAATTCTGCTGCTCACGGGTGGGATCACCCTGGTGATTATCGGCCTGCTGGCGGTGAGCAATAGTGGCATAGACCTGTTTGGGCTGCATTCGCACATCGTCGCAATAGCAACGCCCGCCACGCCTGGCAGCCAGGGTGGGCAGATCAGCCTTGCCCCGGCTAGAACCTTTGCGCCCCTGAATTCAGTCATCGTCAAAAGGCGACTCTTCGCCAACATTCCCCTGCCGCAGGAAGTATCCGGGCGCCCTGAAGTGATCGCCGCAAATCTGCTGCTGGCTGTCGGGCTGGCACTGGCGTTCGGCGCCATTGCGACTGCTTTTGATGATCTTGCGCGGCGACAGGGAACTACATTCGCCAACTGGCTGCGCAGCCTGGGACTGGGCTGGCTGCCTGGCGCAATTGGCGGCACCTCCAAACGCGCGGTGCGGCGTGGCTGCCTGGGACTGCCCATCATCATCTTGATTTTTGCACTCTATGGAATCATTTTTGCTTTCCTGGAACCGGGCACGAGCATTTTCAGCCCGGATGGCATTCAACTGGCCTTGATTATGGCGATGAGCGTGGGACTGGTCAGCCTGGGCGGAGATATTGCCCAGCGCTGGGTGGCGAGGTTGTGGCGCACTCGGTCGCAGTATGGTGTCTACCCGGCCAACTTACTGGTTGCCATCGGCACGACGGTTTTTTCCCGCGCGATTGGCTTCACTCCGGGCATTATTTACGGCGTGCCGGGCGGGGCAGATTACCAACTGGAGGGGAACCAGCGGCGTACGCGAGAGATCGCGCTGGCCTTTACGACCATTGCCTGGATTACCATCATTGGCGGCATTGGTTGGGCCGCGACAGGCTTCCTGGCACAGCTAGGCACCCAAAATGTAGACCCGAAATTATTGAACTTCGCGGGGCCAATTTTCCGCTTGTTTCAGACGATGGGTCTGGCCGTGTTCGTGATTGCCGTGCAAACAGCCTTTTTTGAACTGGTGCCCTTAAACGGCAGCCCTGGCAGCAAAATCTTCCACTGGAATGGGATGGCCTGGTCGCTGGTCTGTGTGGCTTTCACTTTTATGTTCGCGCATACCATCCTGAATCCGGGCAGCGATTTCGTGTCCGCCTTCCAATTACCGAATGTCCGCGTGACGGTGCTGATCACAGGGTTGCTATTGGCGGGAACTGCGTTGGTGTGGTTGTACGCTCGCTTGATCGCCCCGCGACTTGGCTCTGCCCGACAATCACCCGTAGGTCTCGCCGTTTCGATGCCGCCGAGCGTGCAACTACCGCCGGATAACTTCGATCCGACGGCAACGTGGCGGGGAAACACGGCCCTCTCACGCCCATCTGAATCGTCCAATCAGCCCACTGTCACGCAGGAGGCCAGCGCAGGTTCAAACGCCGAAGCGACCCTGCAAACGCCTGCGCTCGACGAATCGGCAGACTCCGAATCGCTGACGCCCACCCAGGAGATCCCCATCGTTCGCAGCAATGAGCCGCCGATTATCGCGAACGATACTCAACCGCTGGGCCGCGCACCGTACGGCGCAAAACAGTCCTCGGACGATACGCAGCCGCGTCGCCCGAAACCGTCTCCGCCGCCCCGCAGACCGGATTTGCCGAAGCGCGCCTATCCAGACCTGAGTGACCCCTATGCCAATCTATTCCCGCCGCCCAAGCCAGACGACGAGGATTATCTCGAAAACGGTTTGCAGGACGATAATAAGGGTTAGTCTTGATCTCAGCGCTTGCGGCGCTGCCAGACCGCCCGCACGATCATCCCGGCGACGCCTGCTGCCTGGAACATAAGCGCCCAGGGGATCAACACCCGCAATATGTCGGGTGAGGCTGGCGGCTGCGAGGCGCCGCCAATAGTTGATGCTGAAATTGGGCCAGGAGCCGTACCATTCAGCGCTACGGCTACCGGGGTCGCGGGCGCCTCGCCGGTGACTTCCATGACGATGGCGGTAGACGTAGGCGGTACGCTGGTCGCCGTCGAGGTGGGCGTAAAAGTAGCTCGCGGCGTATAGGTAATGCTCGGAGTCAAGGTGGGCAGAGGGGTTCGGGTAGGCAACGGCGTGGGCCGTCGCGTCGGGATGCTGCTCACGCGCTGGACGCTATCAACCTTTTCCGGCGGAGACTCCGCGATTGGCGCCGGAGTTGGCTGTGTGGCGCCCGCCACCACGCCGTAGACCGCCGTGCCGAAATCCATCGTGAAGAAACGGCCATACGGCCCCTGAGCCACGCCGATCCCAACGTCCGTCCACTGGCCGAGCGTCATATTCTGGTAGTGGATGGGAGAATTGAGCCACCAGGTCCAGCCCCATTCTTTGGTGGCTGTCGAACCGCCAACGACATTTTCACTGACCAACCTGCCTGGATACCCGGCGGCCCAGGCCCGTGAACTCGGCGTAGAGCCATTGTCTTCCACGTGCGGATCGCCCCAGCTATGCGTGGAGAGATAGTTGCTGTGTTCAGTCGCGGAGGTAATCAGGTGCGCGTTGAGCGTTAAAATGCCAACGCCCCGGCTCTGCCGGAGCGCATTGAGCTGAGCAAGAATCCAGCTTGCATCGTCACCCTGTGCTTCGACCGGACGTGCTGCTGGATTTAGAATGACCAGGCCAACAAACAATAATGCGATGTACCGATGCATGAGTCTGAGTTTAATCCCCCGTCGCGCAAAAACAAGCACGCCTAAGCACTTTCTAATGTACATTGCGCTGATCTATGCGTGAAATTTTACTCAAGACGCAATGATGGATTACAGATGATTTACATTTGATGTTCATACTGAGAACCAATGATCCAGTAGACATGGAAAATTGCAAGGTAACTAAGGGAGAATACAATGAAACACTGGTTGAAATGGACAAGCATCGCACTGATCGCCGTTGTGGCGGCAACCACTTTTGGCGCAAGTGCGGTTCGCGCGCAGGATAGCACGGCTACTCCAACGCCCGCACCGACGGCATCTGGAACGGGGCAGCCCGGTCAGGTTTCCCAGGCACAACAAGCGCGTGCAGCCTTCGTCCGCGTGATCGCCGGTGCAATCCTCGATGCGGCGGCCAAAGACCTGAATGTTGACAAGGTTTCGCTGCTCAAGGACATTGCCGCTGGCAAGACAATGGCCGAGATCGTGACCGCACACAACGGAAGCGTGGCGCAGATTATCACGGATGCGAAGCCCGCCATACAAGACGCTATCAATAAGGGCGTGAGCAGTGGCAAGATCCCCCAGACTCTGGCCGACACCATCAACAAGAGTCTCGATAAGCTCCTTAACCGGCTGATGAACGCGAAGTTCCCATTGAGCACGGATCGCCAGCAGAACCAGGTGCTGGCTGCGGGCTTGGGAATCTTGTTGGAAGCGACGGCTAAAGCCTCGAATATGACGCAGCGCGACCTGCTGGCAGAAATCCATGCTGGCAAGACACTGGCACAGATCGCCCAGGAGCATAATGCCGACGTCAATCAAATCGTGTCGTCGGCGGTGGCGACGGCCACTGACCGGGTCAACAAGCTCGTAACTGCTGGCAAGTTGACGCAAGATCAAGCCAACGTCCTAACGGCCATCATGCCCACTGCCTTCAACAAACTCATGAATATGCCCGATCCACTGTCTCTCCGCCACAACCAAACTCCTGGCTCCGGCGCCGGGAATGGTGCTTCAACCAACCCCTCGACCCCGGTACCATATCCCGTTGCTAATGGCACCCCATCGTTGTAAACGGCCATCTTCTTCAGGAAGATAAAATCAAACTGCCTCAACTCGCAGACGCAAGCGGGTTGAGGCAGTGCTTTTTACGCAGGAGATTTGCGTTCTGAGGAGATTCAGTCGCCGCACGCGCAGGGTGCATACTGGCCCTGCCGCCAGATTCGGTAAGTGCCCCGCTCCAGAGTAATTGGCCCCTGTTCATTGTGAATAATCGTCGTGGAGGGCGCAACCACTTCAAAGTACAAGGCGCCGTTGCGCTCCCATACTTTCGAACCGGCCATGCGAACCCCGCTCTCCCTGTCAATCAGGGACAGCTTGCCGAAGGAATTTCCAGAAGTTTGTGTGCTTTCAACGCAATCAATGAGAACGTTCCCTTTGCTCCACATGGCTAATCCCCTCAATTCACTCAGTGCGCAGTCGTTGCAATAGAAGTTGGCATGGAAAATGGTTCTAAGGCGAACATATATTCTATCCCAAAAGTCATCAAAAATCCAGCGGCAATCCAGATCGAAAATTACAGGTAGTGTCTTCAGTGGCGCATAAACACGCTATACTTATCCACTCGTACCGGCAGCAAGCACCGTGAGGAATGCAAACGCAGTCCGTGTAAAGTTGGTCGGACATATACCAATCTATACGCAGTCCTTCTCCCTGAGTTTCAACATTTTTCAGGAAAAATCATGACGATTGAATCGAATACAGATATTGAAAATGAACGCTTTCAGCCGGAGGCGGATGGCGAAATCCCCGTTGAAGCGCCAGAGGCGGTAGCCGCTCCGCCTCCAACTCCGCCAACGCGCCGACGCCCAACAATCCGACTGGCGCCTGCGGACATGGTGGCAGGACTGCTGCTCATCGTGGTTATTGTGGTGGGCGGTTACTTCCGCAACCTGGGCTACAACTGGGACGACTACACGCACCTGCATCCCGACGAGCGCTTTTTAAGCGGCGTCACTGACGCCATTGGCGGGCCGCTCAATCCAACCGGCGATCAGCAGAGCCAGGACAAGCAGCGCGCGGACTGCCTGCTGCGTTACCCGGCCCCTCCCGATCATCCGGAGATGGCAGGCGCGGCCAC
>DATGFK010000310.1:0-4261 GCA_035309185.1 Aggregatilineales bacterium | reverse complement strand
ATAGTTAAGACCACATACGAAGACGCAAAGCGTCAGCACCTTGATGGCGATAGTGCGAGCATCTTCCATTTCTCTCGCGGTGACCAGGACGGCAATTGCCAGGCAGGCCGTGCCGATTGAGAGCCAAATACCCTCGTGTGTAATCGTAACCAGGACAATGATGGCGATCAATGCCAGGGTTGTACTGAATGCTGTATAGAGGCGAAGTGTACCGTCCTTGAAGTTTTGCCACGCCTGATTTGTACTCTCGGCCCTTTTTATGAATCTCGTTGCGACGTCTTCGCGCGAGATTGAACTCATCGGTTATTCTCCTCACCTAACCTCGAACCGCAGGTACACGTGTTGTTCTTGAACCCGCGCGCGGGTTCGACGGCGTGCCTAGCCGCAGGCGCCATACCATCAACGCAGCTTCACGAATGATGCTTCCCGACATTTTGGATTGACCGGCGACCCGTTCGGGGAAGATAATTGGATATTCCACGATGCGGAGTCCAGCTTTGGAGCACAGGTAGTTCATTTCAACCTGGAAGCCATAACCGGTACTGTGGATGGCACTCAAGTCAATATTACGCAGCGCCTCGGCGCGGAAACATTTGAAGCCGCCGGTACAGTCATGCATTGGCATCCCGCAGATCAATCGCACGTACAGACTGCCGCCCTTGCTAAGAAGATTGCGTTTCCAGGGCCAATTTTCAACGTAAGCGCCGGGCACATTCCGGGAGCCAACGGCGACGTCGGCATCATGTTCCGCAATCGAGAGTAATATAGGCAGGTAGCGGGGCTGATGCGAGAAATCGGCGTCCATCTCAAAGATGAAGGAGTAGCCTTGCCGTAGCGCATGGGTGAACCCATACAGGTACGCCGTACCCAGCCCCAACTTGCCTGCACGGCGGTGTAATTGCACGCGCGGAGTCTGGCTAGCGATGCGTTCGACAATATCGCCGGTACCATCTGGCGAGCTGTCGTCTACGACCAATACGTCGAAACGCGATCCCTGCGCCAGAATCTCGGCCAGCAATCGCTCGATGTTGAGCGCCTCGTTGTAGGTAGGCACGACAACCAGCGCTGATTTTACGGAAGTGCCAAAGTGGGCGAAGTCGCTACCGGCTGGTCTCTCTGCTCGTGGTCGAATTTCTTGATCTGGACAGTCCACCATTTTCGCCATAGGGAACCTCATTTCCAATAACAATTCGTTACTTCGCCTCGTCGCAGCAGCATGTCCGCAGACAAAATGCGAGCGGGTCAATCACGTATGAATGACGATTTAGTGACTGACGAAGACATTGACTGGTAGAAACGGCGTGGGAGGCGAAATCAGATTGTTTGATCCGCAATGCGAATCAAGGAGCGAACTATCAGAGCGATAAAACATGATCTGCACGCGGAGCGATCAGACACGCGCCGATACGCTTTTGATAATACAACCCGTGCCTTGCTAAAGCCTAAACAAAGTAGGGGAAGTACCTAAAAATTTCCTAAAGACGGAAGCGCGCCACGCACGGACAGTACAGGTTTCCTACCTTAAGGGACGCTGGGATTTCGGGAAACCAAAATGTGGGGCTTCGAGACAAACTCGAAGCCCCACAAGAGAAGAACCGCCGAGGGGATGCGCAGAATCAGGGATTCTGAAGGATGTTGAAGATCGCGGCTGTGTTATTGCGAGTCCAGGCTACCAGTCCGCTTTCGAAGCCAGGATTCTGGATCAAGTTTGCGCCAGCAGGTTTGCCGGCGAAGACATCATCCAGATAGGCAACCTGCCCTGCCCGGCAAGCATAGTCATCTTGGAGGATGACAGTGATCTTGGTGTTACTCCCGCTGTTGAACGTTGGAAGTGTATACTGCTGCCACGAGGCACCGGCGTTGGCGTGGACGCTGGCGAGCTTTGTGCTGCCCCAGTCGCCGGACTTGACGTATAGTTCGACGGCGCAACTGCCCTTGATCCAGACGCTGGCGCTGTAATTGGTATTGCTGCTCACGTTCACCACCTGGAAGATGTTCGAGTAGGTAACACTGCTCGTGAAGACGGCCTTAACTGCCGATATACCGCTGTGGGTATTGCCGCCACTGGAGGATACTGGTGTCGAAGTCGGATGTAGCGTCGGTAGTGGCGTCGGCGTCGGCGGTATCCGCGTTGCCGTCGGCGGAATCCTGGTTGGAGTGGGTGTGTTGGTAGGTGGTTTCACCGTTGGCGTGTTGGTGGCGGATGCAGGCGTACGGGTCGCTGTCGCTGATTGAACGGCGGGTGTATGGGTGGGTGGAACCGGCGTGCCGATTGGGGTTATCGGCGCCATTTCATAGAAGTTCGGGAAATTGCCGGTCATCAATAGCATTCCAAACAGCCTCCACGCGCCTGCATAGTAGCTTGTATCAACAGCATTGAGCAGTTCGGTATAAGCCTGCTGTGGGGTACTTCGAACTGTACCTGTCGCTGCGCCACAGGTAACCCCGGTCAGGTTGCTTGCGGCCCAGATCGGCGCAGCGTCGTTGGCAATAGCAAAGGCGTTGTGGACTGTGCCAATGTCGCCGCCGCTCATCGAGAAATTATCTTTCACGTTGGCAATTCCAACATTGGCAAAGAAACTTCCAACGGCGTTAGTGCTATTGACGGCATTCGGAGTGTTATACCATACCTTGTCCAGAGCGACGCGCCATGCAAAGCGGGCTGCATCGTAAAACCAATTCGGGTAATTGGCATCGAAGCCAGGGGTAGTCGCCACCCCGTTGAAGTTGACCCAGTCTGGGACCAACTTTGCACAATTGCCAGATTGGGCCTGCGCTGCTTGCGCAATCTGGTAGTTTCGACTGACAACGGCATTCCAACCCGTCGTATTATTGGTAAACTTGCCAAAGGCCGTGTAAGCCCCCGGCATGAAGTACGACAGGTTCACAATCCCATTGGCGAAGGAACCCATGTTCCACGAGTCGCCCGGTAGCAATTCGTTGTTGCTGCCACGCTCGTGGTTATACATGGCGTTAATCAGATTCGTGCTGAGGGCGCAGTAATTCAAGCCAATCGGACTGGCGGGCCATGCGCCCTTACTGACTTTGATACACGCATTCATCATGCCCAGGGCCATGTCTTCGTCGCCATCGGGTGCCGCGCCCGTGCCCAGGACCTGACCAGGGTTGCCCGTATGCCAGTTCATCAAGCCATTAGCATCCAGAAAACCCGATGTGTATAACCACAGGCCGTCCAGGGTTGCTTGATCATCGAAGATTGAAGCAAACAGCATCCCATAACCCTGACCTTCGGAAACCGTCGTCGCTGTATCGACGCCGCCCATAACGCGCAGCCTGGCCCCTCCCCCCGCATTTGCTGCGGTGATGGTGGTCGCTTTCCAGGCCTGCCACTGGTTGGTTACATCAGCAATATTGAAGCTGATGCTCGTAGGCCCGTTGTAGGGATAGTGGAAAACTGACGGTAAGATGGTAGTGCCAACAGGCGTATTGGTGGGCGCGTTAATCGTTTGAACTGGCGTGTTGGTGGGAGGCTGGATCGTCCCGGCAGTCGTTGGCTGCGGGGTTTTGCTTGGCGAGGGTATTGGGGTCTGCGTAGGCACCGGCGATGCCGTGAAAGTTGGTAGGGGCGTAGCCGTCACGACGCCGATGCTGGTTGCCGTCGGCACAGCGGTGTTCGTTGGTGTCGGATTGGATCCGCTGCCCCAGTTAGACGCCGTTCCGCCCATGTTCAGAGTCAGCGTTCCGCCTTGTGCAATGTCGGCGTGATTCAACATCACGTTATTTTTGGGCTGTCCATTGCGTGACACCGATTGAATATACACGTTGGTGGCGCTGTTATTGGGGGCCTGGATGGTGAACTGACCGCCCGGATAGTAGGCAGGATTGAGATTGATTGTGACGGTGTTGAAGATCGGGCTGCCAATCATGTAGGTCGGGCTGGCGGGCGATGCCGGGTAGAAGCCAATCGAGCTAAATACGAAGAAGCTCGACATGGCTCCGGAATCGTCATTGCCGCCGCTGGCGATACCGCCGGGAGTCGTGTTGAAGGTGTTGTTAAGCTGCTGGCGGATCTGGCTCTGAGTATGAGAAGCCTGACCGGGGACGAGATCAAACAGATACGGATCGTAAAGATCGTGCTCGTTAGTGACTGTCCACAGGTTGCTGCTAAAGTAGCTTTGGAGTTTGCTGGTAAAGCCCGCGTTGCCGCCCAGAAGATTGATCAAGCCCGGAAAATCCTGCGCCGTGTTCCAGAGGTATTGCCAGGGTGTCCCTTCCACAAAACCTGGGTCGGTCATCGAGG
>DATGFK010000309.1:0-4923 GCA_035309185.1 Aggregatilineales bacterium | reverse complement strand
CGCCCCGCGAATCGGCTTGAGTCGCGCATTGATGGATCGGGATGGCATCCCAGGCGGGACTTTGCGGGGTTAGGAGAACACTGCCCATTTGTTCGTCGAAAGTCCCCAGACCCGGATCGGCGATAATGTCTGTTGACTGGTGAGGCAGATTTAGCCAGGAACGATCAAACAGATTATAGCCGCCGGAAATGAAGCGCGTCAGCCGGGGTTCAGGAAGGTTGGAACCCTGATTACCGGCAATGATGCTCTGAGTCGCTTTGAGTGTTCCACTGATCAGATAAATCAGGCTCTCCTTCGTAACACGATTGCCCGTCAGGGTGCTGGCTGTCATGCTAAACACTGCATTCTCCTGCCAGTTATTCGCGCCTATCAAGACACCTGTGTTGTCGTAGAGCGTACTGTTGACGATTTCGAGCGAACCGGGCGTGACCATGCCAAAAACATCTGCGCCGAAAAAGGTGTAGATAATGGCATTCTCCAAATATCCCGATTCCGTTGCCGTATTGTGGGCAAAGGTGCTGTTGGCGATGACGATTTTTCCCGCTGAATAGACAATACCGCCATAATTTTGCGTCTGGTTGCCAACAATCTTGCAAGCGTCAATGGTCAGTGCGCCCGCCTTCAAGAAAACGGCGTAACCGTTGGCGTGTTGTAGCGTCAAATGTTCAAGTTTGAGATCGGCAAGCTGAGGGATGTCGAACAGACTGTATTTCGATGCGCCATCGATTGCCGCACCATTGCCTATGACGCGCAGATTGACGGCCAGGAAGGGTAGATTGTGTGTCAGCAGATACGTGCAGCCGGGGGCTAACACCAGGACGCCATTCGTGCCGCCATTGATAATGCCATTATCCAAACTCTTTTCATCGCAGGCAATGGGCGAGAGGGTGGGCGGCTGTACGGTGACAACCGGCGTCGGCGTGGCGGTTGGTCTGACATAGCTGCTATTGCCGCTATAGGTGTTATCGTCGACGGCGGTAGGGGTTTGCTCGAACAGCGTTTTTTGCCAGTTTAGGGAACCGTCGAATCCTTCTCCTACGTTGCCCGTAAAGGTAGAACCATGAACTTCCAACTTACCCCCAAGACTGGCTGACACGCTGCCGCCCTGGTCAGCGACGTTGTACTCGAAAATACTGTCGGTGACGACGACATCGCCATGCGAATCGTCTATCGCGCCACCCTCGCGTCCGCCCAGGTTGCGCACGAAGAGACTGTCTGAAACCGTAACCTTGCCACCCTCGGCGTTGATCGCACCACCGTAGCCTGCATCGTTTTCCTTGAACTGGCTGCGTTGGATCACGACGTTGCCCCGCCCGACCTGGACTGCCCCGCCTGATTCAGCGCTATTATTGTTGAAGGCGCTGTCGGCAATGATGACATCGCCGCGCAGAGCGTCCAGCGCGCCGCCATTCATCGCCTTATTGCTGAAAAACGTGCTGCCCATGATATGCACCTGGCCGCTGTCGGAGAAAATCGCCCCGCCATTGGCGCTACTGGCGTCGCTATTGGCGACCACGCAATTCGTTAGAGTTATCTCGCCGCTCTGTGTGGACACGACTGCGCCTCCCGCCGGAAACCCTCCAATGGTTGGCGTGGGCGTAATCTTTGTTCCGGGAAGGCTTGGGATCGGCTGACCGAAATAGGCGTTTTGAACGGTCAGGTGATCCAGGCTGATACTGACACTCCCTGTGGAATGGAAGAAACGGTAGCGGTTGGTTCCATCCAGGATCGTGCCGTTGCCAATCACCATCAGGTTGAGGGGCGTAACGGGAAGGTCGGCGCTGAGGGTTATCATGCAGCCTCCTGGGAATGCAAAAGCGCCTCCCGAAGCGACGGCGCTGCGCAGGGCCGCCTCGCTGCACACGATCTGGGCAATGGGTGTTGGCGATCTTGCGGGAGTTGGCGTGCCGGTTGGAATGCTTGACTGGCCCTCCATCTCGACTGCGCCAATGTCACAGCCCGCGCCCTGTGGTCGCGCCACGCCACGCTGGTCGGTCGTCGTGGCACACGCTTCCGCCGGAATAGCATCCCTGGCCGGACTACCGGCCATGAGCGTATAGACGCCATTGTGCAACGGATTCAGCTTTGGGGAGATGTTGACCAGGTCGCTCCGGGCGACCTTCAAACTGCCTGAATTGTCATTGTCGATCAAATTGTAGCCGAGCGACTGGAACGACTGGCTGGCCGAAATATCGGCAGGCTGATTGCTGGCGAGAATAGTCTGGCGCAGTTTAAGCGTGCCTTTCTGCGTGATCACGGCAGCAAAATCCTTCGATGTGTTGTCGGCAAGTGTACTGCTGGTAAGGCTGATGTCTCCTTCCTGCGAGAAGAGCGCGCTGCCACCGCCCGATGGCGAATTGTTGCCTGAAAACGTACTATTGATGATGCTGAGGGATGCTTTTTCTGTGTACACTGCGCCGCCGTCATATTCGTCTCCAGTTTGCTCAGCCGTTTCCGATGTATTGGCCGAGAACGTGCTGCCTGAGATGCTCAACGGCGCGTTTACGGCATAAACAGCGCCGCCTGTATCGGCAGAATTGGCCGCAAAAGTGCTGCCCGTGATCGAGACTGAGCCATCTTTGATCCACAGTACGCCACCATGCTTTGCATCGTTGCCTGAGAACGTGGTGCGACCAACCGTTAATGTTCCACTATTGAGCCAGATCGCGCCGCCGTTGCCAAAGATGGCGGTGTTGCCGCTCAAGGTGCTGTCATTGATGGTCACGTCGCCATCCTGGACGAACAGCGCGGGACCCACGCCATATTGCGCATTGCGCAGGGTCAGACCACTGATGGTTAACCTGGCATGTCCGTTCAGATACAATAGCCTGTAATTGTGAGCGCCATCGAGGATCGCCTGATTGCCGTTGATGGTTGTATCGGTGGTCATGGGTGGCAAATTCATGGTCAACGTATACAGACAGCCAGGCGAGAGGGTCATTGCCCCGCCAGCCTCGACTGCCTGGCGCAACGCACCCTCGGAGCAGGCAACAACATCCGCGCCATGTGCCGATAACTGCGCCAGCGCTGGGATTGTCAGAAAAAGCGACACCATAGCCAGACCCATCATGCGACGCATAAGCGATCTCCTGATGCGGAGGAACATGAGCTGCTTCGAGCATATAACGGATGAGCGCCGCGCAATCGTCGCCAAGACAACGAGTAGACGGCGATTTGCATCCCACGACCTGGACTACAATGTCCATTGTAATGCAGTGTTACCCGGAGTGTACCTGATGTTTCAACGAGCGTTTCGACTCTTGATCCTTGTTTCGCTGGCCCTCGTTGTGTCACCGGCCATTGCCCCGCTACAGGCGCAGCCTGAGGCTGTCCCTTATATTTACTATTTTTCCAATACTTTGAAGGCATTCGTGATAGAACGCGCCGATGGCACGGATACGCGCATTTTGGGCGACGGCTTGCTGGCTCCCGACGCTTCGGAGTATGCCAACGCTTACTCCGAGGGCTATTATTTGATTGATGGGCCTGGCTGGTCGCCCTCCGGACGCTGGTTGGCCTGGGGCGCGGATTTGTTCACGGGCTATTATGATCACGGCAGCGGTTCCAAACCCTACGTGATCCGTTCTGATGGCGCTCAACGTGTCACGATGCTGGATAACCTGGACGATGCGGAAATGGCCTGGGCTCCTCACGCCGACCTTCTCCTGGTGGCCTCCCAGTTAGATCCGTTCAGTGGCGCAAACAAAAATACGTTTATCGGGCTTATCGATCCAACCCGCAATGTGCCAATCGCCGCATTTTCGCTGCCATTCTCCCACGCTATGAATTGTGGGATTGGCGATGTCAGATGGACGGCGGATGGACACGGCATTGCGCAGTACACCGTCACGGACGTTCCGGCTATCTACGATTTTGAAGCGCGCCAGGGCTTCTTTATCGTGGATACAAAAGGGGCCGCCGTACAAAAAGTATTTGACCGCATTATTACCGACGAGCCTTTTGGTGAAGGCTGCACGGCGGCGCTTTCGGCAGTGGGAGATATTGCCTACCAGGTTCAGCACGCGTTGGTCGTGGAAAATCTCATCACCGGGGTGCGCCACATAATCCCCGATGTGTTCAGTACAGACAAGGAATTCGAGGGCGCCCATCTCCATTGGAATTCAGACGGGCGCTATGGCCTGCTGTTTGGCGGAAGAGGCGCGGCCAGCGGCAACCCTGCTGACCTGAAGCTACTTATGCGCGACACAAACCGGGTAGTATCGCTGCTGCCTAACGGTTTGATGGAAGAATCTGACCCGGGCCAGTCATGGCCGCTGTGGTCGCCGGATGGCAACCATGCGTTGTTATTAAACGGAGATAAGCTCTATCACGTTGATGCAGACAGTGGAACGATCTCGCCGCTGCTTGAGGATGTGAGTAGTTCCACGATTGGCTTCATGTGGACGGGCAGTTCGCAGGTAATGGTTGCGCGGGGAGTTGTAAACGAGGGTCAGGCGCAAAAAAGTGCGATGGACGCTTATGACTTCACCACCGGAAAACACACGACGCTGTCCGATATTCCCGAAGAACACGTAGCCGCCTACGGAGGCCCGCATTACCATTTCGATCTCTCGCCGGACGGCAACTTCATGGCCTATGTTGAACATGGATTGGTTATCCATGATCTGCGTACCGGCGCGGATCGCCGGATTCGGCCCTCGCCACGCGGCACTCAATATGATGGCGGCGGTGAGGCAAGTTGGAGTAAGGATGGCAGGTGGCTATTTATCTACGAAAGTTCAGGAATGACAACGCCCTATCCCCGTGACGTGAGTATTGTCCGCGCCGATGGCGAGATGCGGCGAACCCTCACCTACACAGACTTTACGCCCACCCCTGTTCTGCTGGATTGGCTGCCTGAACAGGTCAAACTGGAAACATTGCCGCCCGCGCTTAAGCGGCCATCCTATCCCAGTCCCCAGA
>DATGFK010000308.1:0-4086 GCA_035309185.1 Aggregatilineales bacterium | reverse complement strand
AGACAAAACAGCCCTGGTTATTCGACGCGCTATACCCGGAACCAACGGGATTCAGGATGTTGTCGTTGAGTAAGTCTCCTCGTCTTCGCGCCTCCGTACAATTGATAGGGAGCGTGGAATCATGTATGTCTTCGTGAGTATTTGCGTCGATAGTGCTGACTCCCATGAGCAGGTTATCATGAGGCCCTGTCCCAGCAGGAATAACGACTGCCCCGAACGGACCTGTTCCAGCGAAAGGCCCATACGGCCCGTTGAATGTAGACGTGTAAAACGGCCCGCTCCTTGCGTAAGTGCGCAGGTTCGTTAACATGCCTTGATAAAATACGTGAGCGGAGGCTGCAACATTTTCTTCAAAATTGAATGTCGGGGCTTCACCCGGCGTACAAGTCGTGTCAGCTAAAGATAGCAGGTTATAGTAGGATGGTAAGATAGAGGCCTCGGGCAAGGAGAGACAATTACCGGCAAATTGCGCCGGATCGATACTAAAAGACCCCCACGTAGGCCCGGCTCCCCTTAACAGTGGGGAGTCCATAGCCTGGCTCAGATCCATGAGAACTACGGTGATCGGTCTGGCCGTGATGCCTCTCAAGGGAATGGTTTCTGTGAAGGAAATTGTGTTGCCCACGGGTGCTGTCTGTGTACCGCTATCCCATAGATGATTACCGTTTCCATCAAAGGCTGCTACCGCAAAATAATCACCAGGCGCCAATGGGTGCCCGTGGTATGAAGAAGATGGCGCGGGATCTGTAACTGAACCGGTGAGCCTTGCACCGAAGAGGATTGCCCCTTCCCCGCAAGTAGGGCCTCCTTCAACGCCGTAAGCGTACGTGATAAAGCCAATACTAGCGAGCGCATGGACCGGCGAAACGCCGCCAGATAACGTCAGGAGCGACAGCATGACTATGGCCGTGTATAGCCGTCTTCCGAAACGGTGGAAGAGCCGCATATTGACCTCCTGGTGAGTTCGAAGTCGAGAGTGATTCGCTCATTATAGAGTTTGCTGCTTTTAAGCGCCACCGGGGGACTACTTATACAAGGCGCAGTCGACTCAGGGCAGCCTGAAACCTGAGCCTGCATATCAGAAGCCAAAGCAGTGGAAGTTGGCAGGCGAGTTTACAGACAGAATTCAGAACAATCCGCATTTCAGGCGGGTTCTCTCATCGTCAAGAGTGACCTGCCCAACCTTGGGCCTTACTGCTAGTCTGGGAGAGGATCAGGGGGATCTTACGCTGGCGGCGGCATGTACTTCACGTACTCGCGGCTGCTGGTGACATACACCCAGGTGTCGGCGTAAAAGCCCGATGTCCAGTCATAAATCCAGTGCGCGTCGGCAATCGAAAGATTCACGCAGCCGTGGCTGTGCCGGTAGCCGAATCCATCGTGCCAGTACGTGCCGTGCAGACTGATCGCCCCATCGAAGAACATCACGTACGGCACTTGCGGCAGGTTGTAAGCATCCGGCCCGCCCATATCGCCCGACATATCCGAGGCCCGGAAGCGCCCCCAGATGCGGAACAGGCCGTGATTGGTGCCCATGCCTGGCTTGGCGATTCCCGTTGAAACCAACGTGGTATAAATCATTTTGTCGCCGTCGTAGGCCGTCAAGACCTGGTCGTACAGGTCTACCGCGATCCAGTGCCCCTTGACGCCTTCCGGCTGGTTGACCGGCAGTACGCGCGCTACCCTCCGCTGTTCGATCCACTGGCCGGGGCCAACCAGGTACCAATCCCAATCGCCCAACGTGATGCTGGCGTACAGGTTGACGCGCTGGTAGCGTTCCAACATCGGCGTGGCTGGGTCCGGATCTGCGCCGGGGAAGGAACTGGGCCGCGTGGGCACAAGTACCCAAGCCATCGTGATCGACGGCGCCCCGTTCAGCATGACCCCGGCAAAGGTCGAAGCCGCCGCCGTAGTCAGATCGCTGGCGGGTAGCCAGCCATTGCGGAAAATCTGTACCCAATCGCCCTGCCGAGCCAAAACATTCACTGGATAAAAGCCGGGATCAACCGCGCCGAGCTGCTTGCCATTCGGCGCATCATAGTAGGGCGCTGTGCCGCCCACAATTCGATAGGCATTGTTCACGCCGAGTTCGCTGGTGTCCACCGAGATCGGCGTGACGCGCGGCGCGGGATCGGCGATCATTTCGGTCAGCAGCATCTCATATTGGAAGCTCGGCAGCCCGAACGTGCAGCCCGCCGTATCAGCCTTCGGGCAGGGGTTGTCGTCGGCGCGAACATCGTTCGGCGCAAAAAAACCATTGACTAAGAGCAAAGCTGCCACGATAAACAATCCGAGCCTGTAACGCATCCGCAATAACCTCAACACCTTATTGGGAAACCGAAAAGAAGAGTCCTGATTAAGCTTCATCCCCTACCCCTTCGCACACAAGAATGTGCGAAAGGGAACATAAGCGCGTTCATGTACCCGATCTCCCGTCGCCCGCCCGCGGGTGAGGGATTGAGGCTGAGGGAAATATGGCAATCAATCCTCACCCTCATTTGCTGTCTCTGATTTTAGCAGAGGTATGCCACGAATAGGCACAGACTTCGACAGATATTCCTCGACGGTCGGATCGTCGTCCTCGTGATACCAGTCCTCGTGATCCGACCATTGCTTGCATCCGCCACGCGATGCACTGGTGCATTGCGTTTCCGCCCAGGCTTTGCCGCAGTCTGGACAAATCCCGTGCGTCTCGAACGTGTTCCACACGCAGCCGCAGGTGCAGCGCCACCAGTCATCCGGGCCAGGCCGCCAATCACATTTGGGACAGGCAATGTACACCGTCCGATAACCTCAAAGCGCTCTATAACTTCTTGGCGTTCGTCATGTGCGAAGCGTTATCTTTGACAGCAAATTCGCCATCGTCGCCGAGGAGCGGCGCCTGTTCTTCTCGCTTGCGCTTGGGCTTGTCGGGATTGGGTGTCTCCATTTGAGACACGATCTCCTCGGCAACCAGTTTCCTCATGGCTGTCCGGAGACTGTTGCGCCGTGCCCACTGGCTATCAATCCAGATCGTTGCCGCAAAAGTGCCAAGACTACAGGCGATGCTGATAATCAATGCCTCCCAACTGGCCGGATTCTTGCTGACTGCGGCATTCGCACTCCACACCACAAACGTGACGATGCCGGTCAGCAGCCATGCCATGATCGCGCCGATAAACGTTATCAAACGCCAACGTCGGACGCCACGGACATGGCCTTCTTCCTCCTCGACCATGGCTTCACCTGGCCCAAGCGCAACCGCGAGTGCATGGAAGGCTAAGGCGACCAGCCAGCCCACCGACGGGATGAGAAGCAATCCAGCCGGCCCATGTAACAGATCATCCTCGAAGACAAAAATGGGAAGGCTTGTCATCAAGACAAAAGCAAAGCCGCTGAACGCCAACATGATCCAGCGGGCCCGACTATTTGCCTTTGCCACATAGATCTCTGCACGCCTGCGCAGATCAGCTTGACCCACCTCATACGCCATCGGGCAACTCCTTCGCCTTCGAGACCCGGCTACATACCAGATGGGTTAGTGCAAGAAAATCCCGTTGTTATCTCGGATTACCGACAGCGTTCCAGGTTTGGCTACCAGCCGTGTTCCAACCGCGTGATCAGCCGCTCCGGCATATCAATACGGCGCATTTTTTCCTGCGTCACGGCGATGGGGTACGGTACCCGGCGATGTTCCCACACGCACTGTTCTACGTCGAGCAGGGAATAAGCAGCATCGGGGTTGGAGTCGCGCGGCTGGCCTACACTGCCAGGGTTGATGATCAAGCGGTGGCCGTTCAGTTCGGTAGGGGCGCGGTACACGGGCTGCACGGCATCCGTGTCCCCGCGATCGGACATCAATTTGAAGATGACCGGGGTATGCGTATGCCCAACCAGGCAGTATGGCGTCTCGAAGTGCGGAAAGTTCAGCGCCGCAATCAGCGGATCGAGGATGTATTCCCACACGGGTTCGCGCGGGCTGCCGTGGGCCAGCGTGTACGGGCCAAGCACAAAGGTGGTCGGCAGCGCGTCCAGGTAGGCCACGTTCTCTGGCTTCAGGACTTCCTGTGTCCAATGAACCGCTTTACGCGCATCGGCGTTGAAGGT
>DATGFK010000307.1:0-2233 GCA_035309185.1 Aggregatilineales bacterium | reverse complement strand
TGGCCGAAGGCAGCAACGACGGTACCATCAACATCTGGGGCACTCACGGCGGCAAGCGCCTGTGCAGCTTTGTCGCCAACGTAGGCTCGGCCAGTCCCGGTGAAGGAACCTTAGGCGGCGTCACGGCCCTGGCCTGGAGTCCGGATGGTCAGTACCTTGCCAGCGGTGGCTATGACGGGAAAGCCGACGTTTGGGAGGTCCGGAATACGTGCGCGGAGCAGCGCTATCAGTGGGAGATCAGCCGCGGGTGGTCGGTTTCGCTATTATCCTGGAGCGCCAACGCTCACCAGATCCTCCTCAGCGACGGCACCGATATTCGCTTGTATAGCAGCACGAGCGGCGAATTGATCCACACTTTCCCTTCCCAGCGGCGCACCTTTGGCCTCTCGCGTAGTTCGGACGGTTTTGAAGTGGCCTTGCTACGCGACAACGGCGAGGCCGGGCAGATCGTAGAATTGCGCGACGCAGCCACATTCCAGTTGTATCTGATTATCGAGGGCATTCCCTGTCAAACTCCTGCGAGCATACCGCTGGTTTGGTCACCCGACGGTCAGGAAGTTGCCACGATATGCGACGGCAAGGCCACTTTTTGGAATACTCGAACTGGCAAAGCGCAGACTGAGATCGGCACAAATGTCGCTGCGCTGGCCTGGAGCCCCGACGGTCATCAAATAGCGACAGTCGGCGCGGATGGCATGATCCATTTATGGGCCAAGTTGCCGTAAGCTGTTCTCAGGAACAATTGCCCAGATCAGCCCTTCTCGTCAGCCACTCTGGGCGATGTATTGGGCGCCCGTTCCAGTAGCGCCTTGTAAATCAGCGGCTCGATAGGCCGTTCGTCCAGCATTGCAAACAGGTAGGAGGACAGTTCCTGCGCGTTGGCGTGTATCCACAGGGCAAAACCCTTGCGTGTATCCTTCGGCGCCTCCACAAAGGCGGATTCGACGGCCCCTTGCGTCTCTGCCAGCGCCGTTTGGATGCTGGCGATCCAGCCTCTGGTTTCCACCAGGAACTCGTCTGGAATGGTGCGCAAGACGGTGTCTAGCGCGTTATTGCTCATGGCCCGCAGGACGTTCTTGTAGGTCAGGCCCGTGACGAGCTTTTGAAGCTCCAGGTAGCGATCTCCCTTGAACTTGAAGCGACTGCCATCGGAGAATTCCACCACGTACCCTTCTTCTTCCACGCCGAGTGCGCCCGTCCTTTCGAAAATCTGTGCCAGGTTGTTGAATGCCAGCACCCTGGGCAGCGAAAAACCATAGCGGGCGGCTATCTCCTGCACGTCAGGGAAGAAGGGCAGGTAGTCGCCTGTATGACGATTACGAGCCGCCAGAAGCACCAGGTCTTCGCGGCCATGATAGTCCAGGATGACGCGGTTGTCGGGGTAGACGATCTCAAACAGCAGGGTGAGATCATCGGGTAATCCGGTGAGGTCGAAATGTGCGTTGAGGAACTGCGTGGCCCATAGGGCCTGGGCGCTGCTGAAACTGCCGCGCGTGGCGATACGATATTCACCCGCTGTGCGGTACAGAATGCCCAGGCTGCCATCCACTTTCTCAGTCACCACGACGATATGCCCGTTGGCGCGTCGCCCGCCTTCCAGCCAGTTGTAGAACTTGTCGAAGGGTCGGGCAGCGATCTCTCCAGTACGGAAGTTGAGGATAAGTCCCCGGCTGACACGCTCGAAGAAATTCCATTCCGCTTTGAATTGCGCCTGGACGGTGTAGTTGAAGATGAGCAGATCACCGTCTGCCTTGACGCCGACATCGCCATACTGCTTCCAGTCTCGATAGCCGCGCAGCATGAGCCTCTGAATGTCCTCAATAGAGCCAATCTCATCCATTGAATACAGTCCTCCGTAACTTTCTGTGAGCCATAATGAACTATAGTAATCTTTATAAATGTCCAGATAAGTTTAAAGCAAACTCCGTCGCTTGTGAAGGTCGAAGTGAGGGGTTCGAGACCCGCGTTTCACTTTTGCCTGGGTTGCAGGTGATCTATACTGGGACTGTGGGGTTTTCTCGCGGTAGTGCCAATCAGTTTGTAGAGGATTGCGATGAGCAGGGATCGGACAGCATTGGCGAAGCGGCGCGGGGCCGTGTCGCTTCAGTAGCCATCACGCTGTGGATAATAGGAAGGGCCGGGTGACCACTTGTATGATTACGATGCGTGCCTGATCCATCACCCCAAAGATGACGCAGTCGTCGAGCGCATCCTCCAGCAGCTCACCAACGAA
>DATGFK010000306.1:0-6059 GCA_035309185.1 Aggregatilineales bacterium | reverse complement strand
TCTGATTGCCCTGGGCGGCTACGTGATTTTGTCGTTCCGGGCTGTGCTTGCCGGTAAAAGGAGTCGCCTGGATCTCCGCATGTGGCTGCCGATCATTCCAGCCGTCATCTCCGCTATATTCTGGTTCTTCTCTGCACCCGATCCCCGCTTTGCCGGAGCAGCATTCTGGATACTGGCACCGTGGTTGGGAATAATGGTGTTGTTCCTACTCCTGAAGTCTCCGAGGCGAGCGGTGGTTTATGGGACAATTGTCGTGCCAGTTGGTATCACAGCACTTATCGTCGCCGGTGGGTTGCAGTCGGACTTTAACCTGGACGGGACAGGCTTCCCATCGATCCCTGTTCAGTTAACCGAAATTTACCAGACTGCATCAGGTCTGCAAGTGAATGTGTCAGCAAACCCCAACGACTCGCTGGAGCTATGGACTGCGCCGTTGCCCGCTTCTCCCTACGAGCTGGCGCAGCTTGAACTGCGCGATGGCAATATGCGGGATGGGTTCAGCATGGGAGCGACACCAGCCGCAACAAAGTCGAATGCTGCGGCTGGCAACTGAGGGGCCAAATTACTCACTTTGTCGCGGTGTCATTGATCGTAAATTTGTAAATGTGATCGCGTCCAGCAACGTAGAGATTGTTCTTGCTGTCGAATGCGAGCCCGAAGGCGACGTAATTCGGAACCGGGATCACGTCAAGGTAACGACCATCGCCCGTGAAAACCTGGACTCCTTTGATGTCGGCGACATAGACTCGCCCCTGTCCATCTACGGCAATCGCATTCATCGCACGGAACTGCCCCGGCTGGTCGCCTTCTTCGCCAAATTTGTTGACGAAATTTCCGTCCTTCGTGAACTTGAAGACGGCATTATTGAAGCTTCCCATCGCAAAGATGTTGCCTGTCCCATCCACAGCCATCCGCATGTCGAGTTCATCATTTTCGGTCTGTGTACTGATGGCGTTGTGAATGCGGCTTACCACAATACCATGCGGACTTAGTCGGATCAGATCGTCTCCACTGGCAGAACTAAAGGCTTCCAGGTCGCCGTCGGGCCTCACCGCAACACTTTCGATGAAGACATCGTCGGAACCAGGGAGCTTGCCGAGCAATTCGCCGCTGGTGTTGTAATGGTACACGCCGTCGCGCACAGCCCAAAGATTCCCTGTGAGATCGGCCGCAAGCGATAACAATGGAGTCTTGCCGTCTGGCGTCCAGGTCTTCAGGAATTTGCCGGACGGATCAAACTTCTGGATACGGCCAGACATGTATTCCGAAGTGTATATGTTGCCATCGGCGTCAACGGCCACTCCACGAGCATCATCGAGTAGACCGAGTCCGGTTCCCTTGTCTCCGACTGTCATGCTTAGCGTCGCAAAACCGACGTTGCTTGCTTGCGAACTACTTTTTGAAGACGTGTTTCTTTGTAGTGCGGAACTGGTGTTTTCTCGAAAGGCCGACGCCGCAGAGGAGAAACTGCTCGTAACCGTAGTCCCGATATTGGCGAACAGTGCTATAGAGCCGACGACAGAGACGAGAACTACCGCAAGCACAACCGCCGTGATTCCGACGGCCATGCGATTGGCGGAGCGCTGAATGTCACGGGTTTGCTGAAATATGGCCTGCTGCGAGTACATTCCGGTGGGCATTTTTACGACGAGCATGGGTTGCACATCGGGTTGTTTTGCCCGCAGATTCTGCGGTACGATGGCGACGTTTCCACAATAAGAGCACTTCACTTCTGTTTCATTGCCAGTGATGCTCAGTGGTGCGCCACATGTAGGGCAATTGAAACTTGCAACTTGCGACATTGAAACTCCTGGGCTGTATCAAGGTGTGTCATCTATGATGTTGAGTCTACGGAGAGACCGTCAAGAGATCGTCTAGAACGGCTGGAAAAGGGAAGGAATTGAAAAAGGCACGCTGTTTGTAGGACAGCGTGCCTTGCAAGCAATCAGGTAATAAATTGTGCGGAATGCGGAGCGGTCAGCTTGCTTAGCCGACGTTGACTTCGGACGTTTTGGCAGGAATGACCGCGCCCTCTGGCGGAATCAGGTCCAGGCGACGCCCGACGTCTTCGAGAATACGCAATGCCGCGTCCAGATGCTCGCGGCGATGCGTGGCCGTATAGCTCGTTCGCAGCAGACTCATGTTGGCAGGCACACCCGGAGGCAACACAGGATTGGTGTACACGCCAGCATCAGCCAGGGCGCGCCAGGCCAGTACCGTTCGGACGTCATCGCCAATGATGAGCGGGATGATGGGCGTGTTGCTGCGGCCTGTGTCATAGCCCAGGCGCTTGAGGTTACTCCGCATGTACTCTGCATTTTCCCAAAGTTGATCGACAATTGAAGGGTCAGCCTCAAGGATGTCCAGGCAGGCCAGCACCGTAGCAGCATTGGCAGGGGGCAAACTGGCGCTGAAGAGGAGCGAACGGGCATGATGCTGAATGTAATGCAGCACATCCGCTTTACCGGCGATGAAGCCGCCCACGGATGCAAAGCTCTTGCTGAACGTGCCCATGATGAGGTCTACGTCATTTTCCAGGCCGAAGTGGGCAGCCGTTCCGCGCCCATTGCCCAGGACACCAATGCTGTGCGCGTCATCCACCATGATCCGCGCTCCGTACTTCTTGCAAATGGCAACGATTTCTGGCAGCGGAGCGATGTCGCCGCCCATGCTGTACACGCCGTCTACGACCACCAGCTTACCCGCTTCGGCTGGGATGCGGCTCAGAACGTTGTCGAGGCTGCTAACATCGTTATGACTGAAGCGGCGCATTTCGCCGTAGCACATCAAACATCCGTCTACGATGCTGGCGTGATCCTCTTTATCGCAGATGACGTAATCGCCCTTGCCAACCAGTGCCGTGATCGTTCCCACGTTGGTCTGGTAGCCGGTCGTAAAAGTCAAGGCCGCTTCTGTCCGCATGAATCGCGCGAGGCGACGCTCAAGTTCAAGATGGAGTTCTAGCGTCCCATTCAGAAACCGGCTGCCAGTGCAGCTTGTCCCATAGACGCGAATGGCTTCCATGGCAGCTTCGCGTACTTTCGGATTGGTGGTCAGCCCCAGGTAATTGTTGGAGCCGATCATAATCACTTCATGGCCCTGGAACATGGCCTTGGTACCTTCAGAGTTTTGCAGTGGTAAGAAGTAAGGGTAGATCCCTGCCTCCATTGCTTCTTTCGCCCGCGTGAAGGATTTGATCTTTTCGAAAATATCCATGAGGGTTCCCCTGACTTTTGGCTGGCGGAATTGCTCATCCAACTTCGTAATGCAACACCGCGCTTCCCAAAATGATGTGCGAAGCCTTTCGACTACCGCTCCAATATCGTCTACTCTCAGGAGGAGATTATAACCGAATCCTGTAGTTGAGCGAAAACCCCAAAGCTCACAGTATTGTTATGCGTTTGTATTGCGACCTTAATGCGTTTCGTAATGTTCGAGCGTTAACATATCAATAACGTGGTCAAAGAAACAACATTGAACATCAACACACTCTCAATGAACCGCATCAAACATTCACAGTAGTAACATCGAACGCTCATTGCACTTCACATCGCCACATCCTTCCCGGCCACGTTAGTGTCACACTCTCATCCTCATCGTCGCAGCAAAAATCGGGCCATAAGCCCGATTTTTGTTTGTCTTGACGGATTAACATGCTCCGGTAGAGCATTTTCGTAGCAAATAAGCTTCAAAATGATTGCATTGATTCGGAATCCGCATATAATGGGATTCAGGTGAGTATTTCCTCACCATAGAGTACGGTTTGAACTTAGGAGGGTCAATAGTGATGAATTCCGCACTGAATGACGACACTCCACCGTATCACGTGAACCTTTGACATATTCATTAGGTTCCAGGGGAACGGCGAGTTAATTGCTGTTCTCCTTTGTTTTTATCCCCTGTGTTTCCTCAATGTTCTCCAACTTCTGGTGCCTCCTCTTTGGTAAAACGCTATAATTTGGGGTATGGCTGATCAATTAACCCACCTTGACGAGAGCGGCGCTGCGCACATGGTAGACGTTGGCGCCAAGCCGGATACCGAGCGAGTCGCCGTCGCCGCTGGCGAAGTCGCGATGCAAGGGCAAACCTTGCAAATGATCCGGGATGGCGCGCTAAAGAAAGGCGATGTCCTGACTGTTGCGCGTATCGCTGGTTTGATGGCAGCCAAACGTACCGCCGAGTTAATTCCGCTCTGCCACCCGATTGCCCTGACTCACCTGGATGTAGCATTATCCCTGGATGAGACTGAAAATCGTGTGCTGATCGAGGCGACGGCCCGCACCACTGGCAAAACAGGCGTCGAGATGGAAGCGCTTACCGCCGTGAGTGTCGCCGCTCTGACCATTTACGATATGGCAAAGGCGGTTGACCGGGGAATGCACATCCAGAATATCCGCCTTCTGGAGAAGAGTGGCGGCAATAGCGGACATTACGTAGCCAGGGAAGTGTAATTACACCGATGAACGTCACGGTATTGCTGTTTGCGACCTTGAAGGACAACGCTGGGACGAACAAAATTTCGCTCGACCTGCCAGGTAAGCAGGCAACCCTGAATGACCTACGCGCCTCGCTGAGCGCGACGATGGGCAAAGACCATCCCGGCTTAGCGGAAATACTGCCCAGCGCAGTCGCAGCGATTAACCAGGAATTTGCTTTTCCGGGCGACCCTATCCGCGAGGGCGACGTGGTTGCGTTCTTCCCGCCCGTAAGCGGCGGGCAGTCCCAATGGCCGGAATCATTTGAGGTCGCCCGTGCGCCGTTAGACCTCAATGCGCTCATGAAGAGGATAACCAGTCCGGCGACTGGCGCAGTCTGCTTCTTCAGCGGCGCCGTGCGTGGAGAAACGAACACCGAGGGCGAGCCGGTACTGACCAGTCACCTTGAATACGAAGCCTACGAGCCGATGGCCGTCGCCAAGATGCAGCATATCGCCGGGGAAATCCGGCAGCGTTGGCCCCTGGTACAGGGAATCGCGATGGTGCAGCGCGTCGGCAGCCTTGAAGTCGGCGAACCAACGGTGGTGATCGCCTGTGCCTCGGCGCACCGTGACCAGGGATGCTTTGAAGCCGCTCGCTACGGTATTGATCGCTTAAAAGAAATCGTCCCAGTATGGAAGAAAGAGGTCAGCCCCAATGGCAGCGAATGGGTCGAAGGTCACTACGTCCCAACCCCCAACGACCGGCCCGCTTAAATCCGGTTTATTTTTCAGGGAATATAACCCCGAAGGACGCGAAACCCTCGTCCTTCTGCATGACCTGTTTCACAATGGCGAAAGCCAATGGAACGCGGTGCGGCCTTTCTTCCCCAGCGAACTGCGAGTGCTCGCCGTTGACCTGCCAGGACACGGCTATTCGCCGGTACCTGAGGGGGGATTCAATGATACGCCCCGGCAGTTCAGCGTCATGATCAATCAATGGATGACCCAAAATGTACGGGGCGCATGTCACATTGTTGCCTCGGGCCTGGGCGCGTATGCTGCGCTCCACGTTGCGTTGGGCTATCCGCAGCGCGTTGCCAGTCTGACCCTGGCCGGATTCCTGCATCACGCCGATGCCACTGTTCGCGCCGAGTGGACGGCGCAGCGAGCCACCTGGAACGTGGCAATGCAGGCCACAGACGCGATGGGTCTGGCTTCACGGTACCAGCATGACCGCTGGCAGCAAATGAACCTGCAAATCCTGGATGACCTGGTGACATACCCGCCGCACACCATGCCAGACGATTTTGAACGCCTGGAGCATCCGTTGTTGGTCGTCGCCGGAGATGCCATCGAGATCGAGCGGAAACAGGCTCTACAAATCCGCGATTGGTCACCGCAAGGCCACCTTGCGATTATTCCAGGGGCCGGACACCATGTGATGTTGGACGCGCCAGGGATATTTGGGGCAATCGTCAGCCGCTTCCTGCGAACGCCGACCTTTAGCTACCTAAGTTTTGTGCAAACGGGCAAAAGGGAAAGCTAATTGGACCAGGCAAGGAGGGCGAGAAAGAGCCTGGACTAAAGCAGTGGCCCAACGCGAAGCGCCGATGATAGACACGCGCCAGCGGCCCTCCCAATG
>DATGFK010000305.1:0-2851 GCA_035309185.1 Aggregatilineales bacterium | reverse complement strand
CTGGCGATCTTCGTCGCCCTGTTGATCCTCTTCACGCGATTTTACCAGCACTGGCAATCTGGAGATGTCGCATTGTTATACATTGTATTCTACGGGACGGGCAGGTTTTTGCTAGAATCGATGCGGGTCAATGTCTCCCTGGTCGGGACGCTCAACGTCTCGCAGCTTGTGGCGGGGATCGCGGCCCTGGCCGCGCTCGGCCTGCTCATTCGCCGCCACATGCGGCCCGCAGTCCAACTCGCAGAAGTCATAGTCTGAGCGTTATCGGCATTATTGCATTTTATTGGCACTGGCTAAAACAATCAGAAAACAAGGAAGGACCAAAATGATTGAAACCAAGGGTCTCACCAAGGACTTCAAAGACTTCCGCGCGGTAGACAGCGTGACCATCAGCGTGCCGGAAGGCAGCGTATTTGCCGTACTGGGGCCAAATGGCGCAGGCAAGACAACGACGGTGCGTATGCTGACCTCGATCCTGCGTCCGAGCGCGGGGGAAGCCCGCGTCGCCGGGTTCGACGTGGTGAAGCAGCCCGCGCAGGTGCGGGCCAGCGTGGGCGTCCTCACCGAGCAGCATGGCCTGTACGAGCGGATGAAGGCCCTGGAATACCTCGACTTCTTTGGCCGTGTTTACAAGCTACCCAGGCAGGAAGTTGAGCAACGGGCCAATGCGCTTCTGGAACGCTTCGGCCTGGCCGAAGCCGCCAACCGCCGCATCGGCGAATATTCAAAGGGCATGAAACAAAAACTGGCCCTGGTACGTGCCATGCTGCACAACCCGCCAGTATTGCTGCTGGACGAACCGACCTCTGCGATGGACCCGCAGAGCGCCAAGCAGGTGCGCGACGCTCTCACCGAGTTGAAGCAGGACAAGCGCACGATTGTGCTGACAACGCACAACCTGACCGAAGCCGAGCAGCTCGCCGACTGCATCGCCGTGATCCGGCGCGGACGGATTATCGCGCAGGGGACATTTGCGGAACTTTCGCGGCGCTTTGTCGGCGATCCTGTGATGGAAATTCAGCTTGCCAGGCCGCTCAATGGCGTGGCGAAAGAACTTTCCAGCCTTGTGGATATCGTCGAAAGTGGCGATACGTGGCTGCGCTACCGTACTGCCGAGCCGCGTACGACAAACCCCGGCATTCTGCGCATGTTGACGGGTCATGGCGTGGACGTGGTGACTCTCAGCGAAATGCGGCAGAGCCTAGAGGCGGTCTATTTGCAGATCGTGGAAGAAGACGAGAAATCACGGGAAAGCGCGAGGAATTAAGCAATGGCAACCATTACAACCACCAACGAACTGACTCCAATCAACGGTATTCTCGCCTCTGGCGCCTTTGGCGAACACACCCCCGGCGAGACGATCAGCAACGCGCTGATCGTGACTCGCCGCGAAGTGCGCGACAGCCTGCGCGACTGGCGGATCATGATGCCCATCTTCGCGCTGACGCTGGTCTTTCCGCTGCTCGCCAACGGCATGACCGGGCTGTTTATTCATTTCTTCGAGGTCAATGGCGCGGCGCCCCTGGTCAACAACTTCTTGCCGCTCATGCCGATGATCGTGGGCTTCTTCCCGGTCTCCATCTCCCTGGTGATCGCCCTGGAAACGTTCGTCGGGGAAAAAGAACGGCGCAGCCTGGAACCGCTGCTCTCGACGCCGCTGACCAACATGGAACTGTACATGGGTAAGACCTTTGCGGCGATGATCCCGCCGCTGCTGGCAAGCTATATTGGGATCAGCCTGTACGTGGGCGCGCTGGTGCTCGGCCCGCAGCACTGGGAACTGGATGCGGGTCTGATCTTGCAGATCATGGCTCTGACGACAGCCCAGGCGCTAATCATGGTCACTGGCTCGGTGGTGGTTTCCAGCCAGACCACCTCGACACGGGCCTCAAACCTCCTCGCCAGCTTCATCATCATCCCTATGGCGCTGCTGGTCATGCTGGAAAGCTTCATCATGGTCACCAACAATCGCTATATTTTATGGTACATTCTGGTGGGGTTGCTGGTAGCGGACGTGATGCTTTTCGGGATGGGCGCGCGACTGTTCAACCGTGAAGAACTGCTTGGCCGCGCCATTGACGAGATCAATTTGAAATGGGCCTGGCGGCTGTTCTGGAACCAGTTCCGGGGCGGGCCGGATGTGCATAACATCGTGGATTGGTACCGTCGCAGCGTCTTGCCAGCAGTGCCACGGCTGCGGGGCGCGCTCATCATCGTCGGCATTGGCATCCTGGGCGCGCTGGTCGGCGGCTATGCGCTGGGCGTGCTGCGCCCGGACGTGGTAGGCATTCCGGCGCAGGTTGGCAATCACGATGTCCTGGTCAAGAATTTCACCACGTATATGGTGATGAACGGCAGCCGTCCTGATCTCGTGGTTGCAGCCGTGATCCAGAACGGGCGCATCCTCCTGGTTGCGACGATCCTGGCCGTGTTTAGCTTTGGCGTCATGGGGATCATCTTCGCCATTGCGCCCTTCGGCATCGCGGGTTATGCGCTTGGGCATCCGGCGCTGTCTTCTATCGGCCTGGGCGCTTTCGCGGCAGCCCTGATCCCACACAGCTTGATCGAAGTCCCGGCGATTATACTGGCGACGGCGGCGGCGGTGCGCCTGGGGGCGATCATCACCCGTCCGCCGGAAGGCCAGGGCGTGTGGGACTCATGGCTGGGCGCGCTTGCCGACGCCATCAAGGTCGGCATTGGTCTCGTACTGCCCATGCTAATCGTGGCGGCCATCGTGGAAGTGTACGTGACTCCCTATGTGGTCAGGCTGGCGCTCGGCAGCTAAAATAAGACCATAGCGCATCGCATTCGTCAGCAATTGAAGCAACGTTTCATCCAATCCGCCGTAATA
>DATGFK010000304.1:0-5879 GCA_035309185.1 Aggregatilineales bacterium | reverse complement strand
CTTGACGGTATCTATCCCCTAGACCGACGCGAGATTGCTACGCTCTACGAGGAGACGCATACCCTTGGGCGGCTGGTGGATGATCTGCACGAACTGGCGCAGGCAGACGCAGGCCATTTCACATTGAATCTCGAAGAAGTGCCGCTGGATGCTGCACTTACTGCTACGGCGACCAAGTTCGCCATCGCTGCGGAGTGCGACGACACGCAGCTTTGTGTGGAGGGTAATCCCCAGGGATTGCGTGTACGCGCTGACAGTCACCGCCTGACACAGGTGCTTGGCAACCTGGTTGCCAATGCGCTGCGCCATACTGTTGGCGGTGTGGTCACACTTTCCGCGCAGCCTCTGTCCAACGCCAGGGGCAAACTGGAAATGGTTCAGGTGCAGGTCATGGATACGGGCGAAGGCATTCCGCCCGAAGACCTCGCGCATATTTTTGAGCGTTTCTACCGCGTGGACAAATCTCGCACGCGCAGCAGCGGCAGTTCTGGACTTGGGCTGGCTATTGCAAAAGCCTGGATCGAAAGTATGGGCGGAAGCATTGGCGCGGACAGTACCCCCGGCCAGGGCAGCCGTTTCTGGTTTACACTTCCCGCATTGTAGGGTAATAGGGCTATTCGCCGTAAAGTTGCGAAGTTCAACCAGAAATAGTACCCTGGTACTTAGGTCGTGTTTGCATGGGTCTGAATTCGGATACAATAAAGACAACGTTGGACATGCCAGCCCTTCTTAATTGTAGCCCTGTTCACATTGGAGCGTGACACATGGCAACCGTCATGATTCTGGAAGATAACCCAGAAATCGCCGCACTTTATGAACGAATATTTGGTAGTCATCAGATCAACATCGTCGGAGATATACCTGACGCAATCGGGTATTTGCGGCGAACACGCCCCGATCTGGTCATCATGGACTTTCATCTACCTTCTGGAACGGGCGTAGATGTACTGAATTTCATGCGGGCGCGACCCGGCTTGAAAGACGTGCCCGTGCTTGGCGTTTCCGTTGACGACGAGCTAAAGGAAGAGGCGCAAGCCTCTGGCATGAATGCCTTTCTGACCAAGCCCATCGAAGTGCTGGATCTGATCAAAACCGCTCAAAAGCTCATCACGAGCAGCCCACAGCGGCGCGCACCGAGCGCGGACCTTCGCGCAGCGCTGGACGAATATGCCGTAGCCTACCAGGCCGTCTATCACCGAATGCCCAAAGGACGCTGGACCGGCAGCAAGGTGCTCATTGACGGCCACGAATGCGATGAGCGCTGGCTGCGTGGGGAAGCCGCTCGCCTTCGGGGTCTGGTCGAACGGGGCGATCCGCGCAAATACCTGCAACGGCTCCTGGAGAAAATCCGTCTCCTCTAGCGATCCAGAAAATTCTGTTCCCAGTTACCATTCTGTCGTCTAGACCAAAATCTGCGGGCCTTTAGTATTGGCAAAATTTCACGCTGCCCAGATCGTGCCGCCTTCATCATAGATGGCAAGTAAGGTCGAGATATAGCTCGACAATTCGGCGAACTTTTGGGCAGTGGCCTCGTCAATCGGTACCAGGGAGAAACACAAGGCAAGGTAAATTGCTGAAGACAAGAATGGACTGCCCAGTCCCACTACCGAGCGGATGTGATAAGGTTCTACGAATTCGCGCTGGGCGGGGATAAACGGGCTACCCAGGGCGTTTGGTACGTAGAAATAACTGGTAAACATCTCCGCATCTCGCATCGCCAGCGAATCTGTCTGTTCTTTCCCTACAGGCGCCATCTTGTCAAAGCCGATCTGTTCGAACGCCGCCTTCAACATCGGCGAGTAGTTACCTGCTGCGGGTATCACCTTATGGCCCTGCGACGTGTGCCGGTCACACCAGGCCTTCTCAGTGCCAATAGTTCCCATCAGCGCCATCCACTGAGGTACTCCCGGATCAGACAGTGCCTTTAACTCAGGCAGCAATTGTTTATACTGGCATAGGCGGTAAATGCGGACCAGCGCAAACGTTGGCTGGCCCGCTGGCTCTCGAAACTCCTCATAAATTTCTTTAACGGAACTTCTGGCGGCTTCTTCAAAACTGTGCAGGCTAGAGCGATATTTTTGCATGAGGCTGTGCCCAAATTCGTCAAGGATATGCGCCGTACACGTTGTAAGATGAATCATTGGAAGGCCCTCCAACTGTTGTCAATCCCCGTAGAGATTGTACGAAGAATGCGTTAACTTGAGTATTGCATCTTAATGGTACGAGCTATCTATGTAAAGTTGGCGTCCATTTGCCCTGCACAGGATAGGCTTCGCCCTCACCCGGCCACGGAGGCAGCGTAACCCCGATCACCGTAAGGGGCTGCTCGCCGAAGGCCCGTACCTGGAATTGCGTACCTACGGGGATTGTCACGCAAACTCCTGCACCTATGGCGACAATTTCCTCGTGCGAATCCAGGCTCCGCCACAACTCTCCGCGTCCGCCAGTGATATACCAGATTTCTTCGACTGTTCGATGAGCGACTGCGCGTGAAGTTTCTCCTGGGCGAAACTGGAATTGGGCCAGACTCCCACCCTTCAGTTGGAGTAGAACGCGAACGTCTGACCCATCTAGAGCGGTGGCATCAGGTTGATCCGCTAAGCGTTTAGTCGCAAAATCTGACACGACCAGATTCAGCCCAGAGCGACATTAAACCCCTCGCGCCAGGAGGGATAGAGTGGCTTCCAACCGAGTACAGTTCGCGCTTTTTTATTGGATGCGCCGCGTTCTCCGCGAGCACTACCAGACGCCAACGGGGGCGGCGGCGCGCCGATCAGGTGAGCGTAGATGGGCAGCCATTCCGTGCTGGGCGCTGGTTCATCATCTACAATGTTAAATATCCCGGCAGGCCAATTTAAGGCCAACAGCGCTGCACGCGCCGCGTCCTCGACATGAATGAAGGAGGCGACACTGTCGTCAGCCGTGACTTTTCCAAGCCGAACATGCTCTGCAATAGAACCGCCCTGGGCGTAGTACGTGCCGGGGCCATAGAACAGGCCATAGCGCAGAATGACGTGATCGGGGATTTCAGAAACCGCCTGTTCAAGCGCGTACGTTCCCTGCACCAGACTGCGGCGAGACTGCGGCGCATCAAGGGCCAGGTCAAGTGGCTCGTCCTCATGGGCAGGGCTATCGCCGGGGATGTAGGCCCACGAGATACTCTGCGCGATCACGCGCTGAACACCCGCCGCTTTGGCTGCATCAATCAGATGGCGCGTCCCCTCGATCCGTAGCCGGGAATTGGCCGCAAAATCACGTTCGGCCAGGTCGGTCAACTGGTCAATGAGCACGTCGGGCCGCTGGCTCTCAAGCGTCGCAAATACTGCCTTTCGGTCGTGCGCATCGAAAACGACGGGTGTTGCGCCCAGGGCACGGATCAGGGGCGTTCGCTTTTCATGGCGACTCGACCCAGCGACCGAGTGGCCTGCTTCGATAAGCAGCGGGATCAGGTTACGTCCGACGACGCCCGTAGCTCCGGCAACAAGTATTTTCATGAAACCCTCATGATTGATGACGGGTGGCCGCCTCCATCAGGGCCTGTATGCGCGGCACCATATCCGCCGGGTTGGGGTGAATGCCTTCCAGCAGCAGCGCGCTTTCATACAACTGAACGGCGACTTCGTCCACCAGCGCGTTGTCTCCCATCGCGGACAAATTGTGAATCAAGGGATGACGAGGATTAATCTCCAGGGTGCGCCTGGGCGCGCTATATTCCTTGCCAAGCATCCGGTACACGCGCTCCATGTCGGCTCCCATGTCTTTCTCTGTGCCAACGAGCCGGGCCGGGCTTTCGTTCAGCACTTTGGACTCGCGCACATCGCTCACGCGGTCGCCAAGCGCACGCTTAAAGTGCTCGATCAGCGTATGAAGCGGCGTCGCTTCAAGCGCTTCCCCTGCCGTTTCCTCAGAGGGAGACGCCGGCAATTCCAACTCGGAATCGGCGCCATTGCGAAGGTGCCGGGAGTCGTATTCGTGGACGGTATTGATCATGAAGCTGTCAATGGTTTCAGTCAGCAGCAGCACTTCGATCCCGCGAGACTTGAACGGGTCAAGGTGCGGGCTGAAGGCGATGGACTTTTCATCCTCGCCGAACAGGTAGTAAATCTCGTTTTGACCCTCCGCCATGCGCGATACATACTCTTTGAGCGAAACCCAACCGTTCGGCTCTTTCGAGGTATGGAAGCGCAGCAAGTTCATCAGCCGGTCGCGGTTGCTGGCATCCGTGGCGACGCCCTCTTTGACCAGCGCCCCGAATTCCGTCCAAAAGCTGACGTAATTGTCGGCGTCTTTCTCTGCCAGCGTTTCCACTTCGCCGATCAATTTGCTGCTCAGCGTACTCTTGAGCTTTGTCATGACACGGTTGGATTGAACTGTTTCGCGCGAGATGTTCAGTGGCAGGTCTTCAGAGTCGACTACGCCGACGACGAAGCGCATCCACTGGGGCAGCAGGTCTTTGGCGTGCTGCTGGATCAGCACTTTGCGCGCGTAAAGCTGCGGCCCGCCCTCATGATCTACGGCGAAAAGCCCACGATCCAGCTTGGAGGGCACATACATCAGACTGTAGAACTGGACGGGCGCATCGCTAACCTGGTGGACGCGCAGAAGCGGGTCGCGTGGATCGAACGTAAGCTGCTTGTAAAAGTCGAGGTAATCCTGGTCGCTGATCTCGCGTGGAGAGCGCCGCCAGATGGCCTGCTGCGCGTTGGCAACCGCGTCGCCAACTTTGATGGGGAACGCGACGTAATTGGAATGCTTGCGGACGATCTGTTGCAGGCGATAATCGCTCAGAAATTCGCCTGCATCGTCCTTAACGTAGATTACCACGTCCGTGCCCCGGTTCGTTTTGTCGGACGGTTCAATGGTATATGAATTGCTGCCGTCACTGTTCCAGGTGTAGGCCGGTTCAGTGGACCGGAAGGAGCGTGACGTCACACTGACGCGATCCGCAACCATGAACACCGAATAGAAACCCACGCCGAACTGCCCGATGATGTCTGACGACGGTACGTTTTCGCCCTTGCTGGCCTTCAGCGCGTTCAAGAACGACAGGGCGCCTGAATGGGCAATCGTCCCCAGGTTTTCGATCAATTCATCGCGGTTCATACCGATCCCGGTGTCGCTGACGGTGATCGTCTTTTCATCCTTGTTCACGCTGATCTGAATACCCAGTTCGGCATCCGGGTCAAGCACTTCTTTGTTGGTGAGCATTTCGAATTGCGCCCGGTTCAGCGCGTCGGAAGCGTTGGAAATCAACTCACGCAGAAATATCTCTCGTTCGGTGTACAGCGAGTGTACCAGGATGTTGAGGAGTTGCTGGATTTCTGCCCGAAATTCGTAAGACTGCGCGGCGGCTTGCGTTTGATCGGTCATGGCACCAATTATCTCCCGGAATTAAATCGTCTTTGTGTTCTGGCCGAATCGTAACCAGCTTTTGCAAGAAAAGCGCAAGAACTTTATCAGAATTTTCTTCTTAAGGCCCGGAAAAGCAGAGCGGGCGAACTCAAAGCGTAGCGTCTGGAGGCACGGTCACTCGGTTACGGTGTTCATGTCCAGGAGTTGGCGCACCTTTGACACGAGGTCATGATGCAGAATTGGCTTGGGCAGGTAATCAGTAGCTCCTGCTTCCATGCCACGCATCACTGCTTCGGCATCACCGCGCGTGGAAAGGATCAGGATGGGCGTCGAGGCGGTCGCTTCGCGCTGGCGAATGGCCTTACACAGGTCAATACCGTCCATCCCTGGCATCATCACATCGAGAATGATCAGATCGGGCGTTTCTTCATTGAGCGTCGAAAGGGCCTGGTTCCCATCCCCGGCTTTGAGTACCTCAAAGCCGCCGCGATCCAGCATGATGCCGATGAGGGTTCGTGCGCCGATTT
>DATGFK010000303.1:0-3377 GCA_035309185.1 Aggregatilineales bacterium | reverse complement strand
TATTTCCGCATTCGTGATCCTGATCGCCGGGGTGATCCTGGTTAGCAGCAAACGTACCACACGGCGCTACATGGTGTACCGGATCGTGCCGCTGGCGGGCTTCTTCGGCGCGTTCGGCCTGGCCGGGCTGATGGACGGGCCTGGCGGCTATTTCGGTCAGGCGGGCCTGGCCTGCGTCCAGACCATCGGGATTATGCTGATCCTGCACGTGCTGGTGGGCAGACATTTGCGGGAGGGCCGCAAACAACGTGAGTAGTTTTACCCTGGCTGCGCGCCCAGCCATTTCATAAACCCACACGTAAAGGTCAACAATTCGTAATGGATACCTATCGCCCACTGTTGCTTTTAGGCGCCTTCTTACTGGTTTACTTAATCGGGATTGGCCCGGCTTTGCACCTGGTCAGCCCATCCGCTCGGAACCGACTGGCCTGCGCCTTTTTGCTGGCCCCAGCCGTAGGGCTGGTCTTCCTCACCATTTTACTGGCCCCGTTGGTTTATTCTGACCATCCAATCGCAACAATCGCCTGGCCCGTCGTCGGCTTTGCCTTCGCGGTCAGTGCAATTCTGCTTGTTCTCGCTGTGCGCAAGAACTATCGCGAGTACCAGCAATCGCTGAACAAGCGATCCATTATTGTCATTTCCCTGGCATTCATAGGTGTTTTTCTAGTCCTGATCCTGCCGATTCTGCTGGGCATTGAATACAGTTTCTGGCAAGGAGACCCCTGGGATGCCAGCAACTACATGCTCATTGGCTGGGCTGCTAAAAACTTGACCTGGAGTTATCTTGGAGATGTCTCAAAATATTCGACGATAATTCAGATCAACCCGGCCTTGAGCGCTGTGATGTATGGTTTAGAGACTCACGGGCGATCTGTTTTCTTTTTCTCCGTGGCCTGGATGTCTACCATCTTCGGGGCGCCAATTTATTTGGTCTACTTTCCTGCCAAAATCCTTAACCTGTTGATCGCTTTTTTTGCCGCGTTAGCAGTTTGCAAACGGCTTGGACTCAAACCCTGGCATGACGTGGCCGTAGCGAGCCTGGTGGCAATCAGTTTTTGGGCTTCCTATGTGGTTGATGTGGATGCGGGCGGACAGCTTAACGCGATTCCCCTGTCGCTTTTGTTCCTGTTTGCGTGGCTCCAATGCGAAATTGACAGTCCGGAAAAACTTCTAAGCAGACAGCGCCTCTTTTTAGGATTCTCTCTGGCGGGCTTGATCTATGCCTACCCTGAAATGCTGCCGCCACTCGCTGTCAGCATCCTGATCTACTACGTTTTACGGCTCATTCAAAAGCCTGGTCTGGCACGAGTCAAAGCGATACTGCAAAATGTTGAAGCGTGTGTTGTTGCCGCACTGCTGGTTCTGCCGCAATTGCAGGTTCTCTTTAGATTCCTGCTCGGACAAATCAAGGTCTATGGCACTCCCCTTGCCACGGTTGACGCAAAAACCTATTACTTTCCCTGGCTGTTCAATTCTCAGATGGCAACAGGAGGCTTATGGGGTCTCCATTTTTATGACGGGTTGTTAGGGACTATACCATCAACCCTCTTTATGACTGTACTGGGCGGCGCCATGTCGCTTATCGCCGTGATGTTCATCGTATCCAGTTTGCGAAGGGAGGCCCGCCTCGAATACAAAATGCTCGCCGCTTTGGTCATTGGTTTTTGGGGATTGGGCATCGTCTTCTTGCTGTTGCAGCAGGAGTGGTTAAGCGGCAAAGCGTTTGGGATGGCCTATCCCTTCGTCATCGTGGCATTAGGGGTGTTCGCGATAACCAACGCGACCTCAACCGCCTCGAAGCGTCTCAACAGGGGATCGCTGGCGATCTTGCCCTATTTCTTCTTTTTGATATGGATGGCAACTCAGTTCTCGCTCCCGGCTATTCGCGCGCGGGCGATTTTGAGCAATAAACCGCAATTTGCAGAGTATGTCCCCATTAAAGCGTCAGGATTTAGCGCAATTTTCCCGGCTATTGACGCTGTGAAGACCTATAAAGTGCAACTGCTTGCCACTGACTTTCGAGACCTGGATATTTTTCTGCCGCCAAGCTGGACTCTGATGCTTTCGGATATTGTTTCCCAGTTCCCGCTGCAAGGTTTACCGTTACTCTACAGCGGAGACCCCGCTTATTGGGCGAACTCGGACAAACTTCCTGATGCGCTATTGGTTTCAGGGCAGGACGACTATATGTTTACGTTGGGCTGGGGCAACCGTTGTTCGCTGACGAAAGCCTCGTGTTATATCGGCTGAGTCCCGTTGATATAGACCAAGCAGTCCTGAAGTCGGACATGTTTCGCAGTGATGGACGATACGCCTTTGTCCTTTCCAATATTGACCCACCCGCAAGCGATCATGGAAGCGTGGGACGGTGGATGGCCGCTCAGGAAGCGGGGGTGCATTTCCTGGCTTCGGGTCGCCAGGCATTCATCATGAACATGCGCCTGACCCCAGCCTATACAGGAGAGTTGGCGATCTATTTGAATGATCGCCTGCTGGAGAAACTAATGCTTACGAAGGGGAAAGCACAAGAGATCGCCGTCCGAATGACGCCAAAAGTTGGCACCAATATGATTAAGTTCGACACGACACCCAATGACACAGCGGCCAGGCCGTTGCGCTTGGATGCTTTTTCCTTTCAAAGTGATACGAAAACCGGATACATAATCACGGAATGGCAAGACGAATCAAGTTAGCAAACCACCTGAGCGAAGAAGAATTGGCAAAACGCTATCGGAGCGAGAAAGAGGCGGTAGGGCGCAGCCATTGGCTGTTGAGCAACCCCTGTGTCAGACTCCCGCAGAATACCACTTCAACACACTCTCGATTCACGGCGGCTCGGCTTCCCTTCACCCTCGTCCATCTTGACTGGCATCACGCCGGGGTACAGAGTATCGAGCACCATTCCCCGGCGTGCGATGGGTTCTAGCAGATATGGTGCATTATCCTTCTGGCTTTGAGCGTGGCTTGGCGGTCTGAAAAATCGGCCACGCCAGTTGGGTGCGCCATTGGGTCGTATCACTGGTGGCACGCGCGTCAACGAGATAGTACTCCCGCACCGGACCAACTAGGCCCAACGCCTGCGTAGCCACATAGGCGCCAAGGGCGCCATACGTCTCCTGCAGGTTGGCGAGTGTACCGTCATGCACCGCGATGGCGACCTCAGCGGCTGGCACGATCAGCGGCGACACCCGACCAACGGTCGGCATCGTGCTAGAGAGGGGAACAAACATGGTGACTTCCCCTCGTTCATAGTTAAACAGCTCACTCGCAAACAGACCACCGCTCGGACCAGACGGCTGCAAGCCCTGCGCGGCAATGGTCGCATACAATTCGCCCAGCGCCCCATGCAACCAGACCACGAGATCACTGCGATCCAC
>DATGFK010000302.1:0-2293 GCA_035309185.1 Aggregatilineales bacterium | reverse complement strand
GAACGAGCTGAGTTCGATGCTGAGCGCGGGCGGTTTGGGGATGATGAAGATAAAGCCCGTTTCGCGCGTGCTGAACAGGAATCGAGAGAAAGTTTTGCGCAGTTTCTGTTCCGGAAACGGAAACTCTCGCAGTTCAACTTCAAGGGCGGTATCGGCCAGCAGCGGCTTGATGGTCTGTTTTTCCTGGTCGGTCAGTGCATTTTTGCCGCCAGTTTTCTTGTCAAGTTTGATGTCCCAGATGCGTCCTACCTGCACGGGCTGGTAGCTGTTGACACGCTGGTACGAAACGTAAACCCGGTGCAGCAGGGTATTCACGAGCAGGAAATCCGGCAAACACTGGACGTAGGCCTGTCGCACCAGCAGGATCGAGATGGTGAAAAGCACCAGTCCAAGCACCAACGCCGCAATGCCCAGGATCGCCAGTTGCGAGTAATTCAAGGGGATCAGGAAATTTGGCACGTGCAGAACCGAGCGAACCGCTGGAACAACAGTGGGTGAGAGTGCCACGACACCCACAAGGATCAGGAGCAGTGCGACCGGACGGTAGCGTGCGCCCCGCGAGCGGTAGACAATCAATTGGTGTTTTGCGCCAGGTTTCCTGGATTGAGCAGACATAAAATCCCCCGGATGAATCCATTTCGTCGAACTTCCTTGAATCTACAACCGTTGGGGCGTCCAACGCAACCGCAACCGGGAATCGGCCTGAATTCCAACCCTGACGAATCAGGCGGATGCGCTATAATGAGCGCTTATTCCTCTAAAAACCCGCAAGAGATCAAAAGCTAATGGCGAAAACCGCATTTCAAGATGTAATCATGGCCCTGCACGAGTTCTGGGAAGGGCAGGGCTGCCTGTTATGGCAGCCTTATAACATCCAGGTCGGTGCGGGAACCGGCAACCCGGCGACTCTGCTGCGCGTGCTTGGCCCGGAACCGTGGCGCGTGGCTTACGTCGAGCCGAGCGTCCGGCCCGACGACGGGCGCTACGGCGAAAATCCCAACCGGATGCAGCTTTTCTACCAGTACCAGGTCATTTTGAAGCCCGATCCAGGCAACCCACAGGAATTGTACCTGCAAAGCCTGGAAGCCATTGGCATTGACTTGCGCAAATACGACGTGCGTTTCGTTGAAGACAACTGGAAAAGCCCGGCGCTGGGGGCATGGGGATTGGGCTGGGAAGTGTGGCTGGATGGGCAGGAGATCACGCAGTTTACGTACTTCCAGCAGGCCGGAGGCCTCAAGTGCGACCCGGTCAGCGTCGAGATCACCTACGGGATGGAGCGGATCGTCCTGGCTTTGCAGGGGAAAAGCGCGGCCTGGGACATCGAATGGACAGAAGACATTCAGTACCGTGACATCTTCTTGCAGAGCGAGATCGAGCACTCCCGCTATTACTTCGACGTGGCCGATGTGGACGCGCTCAAAAAAGTCTTCGACACGTACGAAGCTGAGAGCCGCCGGACGCTCTCGGCTGGCCTGGTCGTACCTTCTTACGATTATGTGCTGAAGTGCAGCCACCTGTTCAACGTACTGGATACGCGCGGCGCTATTGGCGTCACCGAGCGCGCAGGATATTTCCGGCGCATGGCCGGGATGACGCGCGACGTGGCGAAAGCCTTCGTCCTGCAACGGGAAGAATTGGGCTTGCCGCTCAGGAACAATGGCCGCTCCTGGCCGACGGTAACGGTAGAGCACGTCCACGCCGACGATGCGCCTGCGCCGGATGGCCCTGCCGACGTGCTGATTGAGATCGGGGTCGAGGAGCTACCGGCTGACGACCTGGATGATGCCCTGATGCAGCTTCGCGAGTTCGCGCCCGCACTGTTCAAGGATTTGCGCCTGGACTGCCGCGAAGTGCAAGTCAAGGGAACGCCGCGCCGTCTGGTGATCCTGGCGAGGGACGTTGCGCCCTGCCAGGCCGATGAAGAGAAGGTCGTCAAAGGCCCGCCTGCCAACAAAGCCTTTGATGCAAGCGGCAAGCCAACCCCCGTCGCTGAAGGCTTTGCCCGCAAGCAAGGCGTAACCGTCAGTGATCTAAAAGTGGAAACCGTCGAAGGCGGGCAGTACGTCACCGCGCTGGTCAAGTCCATCGGCAAGCCCAGCGTTGAGGTGCTGGCGGAGACTCTGCCGGAGTTCATCGCCGCGCTCAAATTTGGCGAAACCATGCGCTGGAACAGCAGCGGGATCGCCTTCGCCCGCCCGATCCGCTGGCTGGTCGCCTTGATCGGCAACGCGATTATCCACTTCGAGTACGCGGAAGTCTTCAGCGGGCGTCACACGCACGGGACGCGCGC
>DATGFK010000301.1:0-6355 GCA_035309185.1 Aggregatilineales bacterium | reverse complement strand
GCCAGTCCCGCGCGGTCTCGCAAGACCAGGAAGTTGACTTCGCCCAGTTTGCGTAGACGATGCATCCAGCCCATCAGCCGGACACGTTCGCCGACATGTTGGCCTAATTCGGTAGTCAAAATTCTTTCGAGTGACATTCGGTGTTGCGCCCCATTGTGGTGAATCAGGCAAGCGTAGCATAGCCGCCAGCCGTGTGTCAATGTGCAGTTCGCCAACTTGGCTGACAAGCATACAGATTTTGCCCATAATGAATTTTCACGAGTCCGCTGTCTAAAATGCGAATTCTAGTCCCCTATCTCTGCACCGGGCTATAATCATTGCCCTATGCGACAGAGACCCCGTTTCCCGTTTCCCTTCCCACTGGCGATTTTTCTATGCGGACTATCCCTTGGCGGCACGACTTTAGGTTGTGCGCTGACCGGCCAGGGTGTGGTCGTCGTGACGGCCACGCCAAGCCCTGGCCCTGCCTCGCCCACGGCCAGTCCCACTATCCTGGTTTTCACGACGCCGACGAAACCGCCGACGGCCACAGTATTGCCAACGGCGACCATTGCGCCCAACGTGGCCGTGGCGCAGGCGGAGTCGGCCCTTCGCGACGGCGACTTTGATTCGGCAGTGAACACCTACCAATCTATCTTGAGCCGCCCGCAGCTTGCGGTTGACCCCAAACTGCGCACGGATGCAGCGCTTGGCCTGGGCACAGCACTGCTCCGAGAGGGCAAGTTCACCGACGCCGTTCCGGCCCTGACGAACTTCATCAGCACGTACCCGGCTGACATCCGCCTGCCGGAAGCGTACTTTTTACGGGGCGACGCTCTGCTGGGCAATTCCCAATGGGCGGATGCCATTGCAGACTTCACGACCTTCCTGCAAAAGCGTCCAGGACTGATCGATAGCTACGCTTACGAACGCATTGCCGACGCCTATCTTGCCCTCAAATCGCCCGACCTGGCGCTGACCAATTACACCCTGGCCGTCAATGCCTCGCGCGGACTAGCCCCCATGCTGGCCCTGCGCGAAAAAGTCGCCGCAACGTTCTTGAGCACAGGCGACGCGAAATCGGCCATCGGCCAGTATGACGCCATTCTCTCGGTTTCCAAAGACCCCGCCTACCGGGCCGAGATTGATCTTGCCGCTGCCGACGCGGCTTTCAACACGGGCGATGTCAAGTCCGCCGATTCGCGCTACCAGGACATTGTGGCGCAGTATCCCGATGCGCCCCAGGCCTATAAGGCCATGCTGGCCTTACTCAAAGGCGGTCTTAACGTTGATAATTTGACGCGCGGCAAAATTAGCTTTGCCAACCAGGATTATGGGGATGCTATTACCGCGCTGTATGCTTACACTGGGCAAACTCAAGCCGCCGATATTGATCCACAGGTTTACATGATCCTCGGTCAGGCTTATCGTGGCGCGGGCAATAACCCCGCAGCCATGACCTCTTTCCAGGCAGTCATTGACCAGTATCCCACCACCGATCAGTATGGCAAAGCCTGGTTGGAACAGGGCCGTACACTATACCTGGCCGGGCAGGTTCAGGACGCCATCGCCAAGTACAAGGAACTGGCAACCAAACACCCGGATGTGCCCGAAGCGGGGGAAGCGTTGTGGCGCGTCGGCTATTTGTATTCCACGTTAGGCGACAACGAAGATTCCCTGGCGACTTTTGAAATTCTGGGCAGCAAATACAAAGGCAGCGATTGGGCGATGGATGGCCTTTTCCGGGGCGGGATGGCCGCCTATAACCAGAATGCCCTGTCGCGTGCCGAGCGTTTCTTCTCGCTGTTGGCCTCCAACGGTTCGGGCAATCTCCAGGCGGCAGGTTATTTGTGGCTGGGACGCCTGTATCAGTTGAACAAACAGGAGCAACTCGCCCGCGATGCTTACGCTGCGGCGTCTAAAGCTGATCCAGGTGGTTATTACAGCCTGCGCGCTGCCGACCTGCTGGCCGGGCACGGGCCGTTCGTCGCGCCAGCCAAGCTCGACCTATCATTCAACGACCCGACACACGTCGCCCAGGCCGAAGCGTGGCTGCGTCAGAAATTCAAGGTCGCCCAAACCGGCGATCTGTGGCCGCTGTCGCCAACTCTTTCCGCCGATCCACGCTTGATCCGGGGCGCTGAACTGTGGACGGTTGCCGCCTATGACGACGCACGCGGCGAATTTGATGCCCTGACGCAGGACAACCTGAAAAATCCACTCGCGATGTACCAGCTTGCCTCTTACTACTACCGCATCGGCTTATACGTCTCTGCAATCACTACCACAGCGTCGCTGCTAGATAACGCTAATATCCAGACGACGGATGCGCCCAAGACCATCGCAGCCCTTCGCTTTCCGATTGCTTATTACGATCTGGTACTGCCCGCGGCACAAACTTACAAGGTTGATCCGCTACTGGTGTTCAGCGTGATTCGTCAGGAAAGCCTGTTCCAGGGTGCAGCTACATCAGTTGCCGCTGCTCAGGGGCTGATGCAAATCGTCCCGGACACAGGCGCCGGAATCGCTCAAAAACTGAATTGGCCGGATTACCAGCCGAGCGACATTTATAAGCCCTATATCAACGTGAATTTTGGCGTGTATTACCTGCGCCAGCAGCTCGACATCTTCGATAGCAACGCCTACGCGGCGCTGGCGGCTTATAACGCGGGGACTGCCGCTTCTAACGAATGGTACAAAATCTCCAATGGCGACCCTGATCTATTCCTGCAAGCCATTTCCTACGATGAAACACAGACCTATGTACGCCGTATTTATGAACAGTATGAAACCTACGTCAGTATTTACGGCGCAAAGTGACATCACATTTGCAGAGAGTCCGACCACTGCTACAAAATCGTAACTAAGTCGTCAAGAACCGATCCAATTCTGGGAATTGCTCTCCGGCAGCCTGATCAAACCCTTGCAGCCCGCCATAATCTGATTGGGCAGCTTCGTGCTAGAATCATGAGGAGTGCCTCAGAATATTGTATTGAATGCTCCCAGGAAGCGATAACGGGTAAAATCAGTTGGCGCCACCTGTGAATGATTTGGGACAGGAATCGTAAAATGGCAGCCCATCAAAAGAGAAAAATCCTTACGGCTTCCGCCTCCGCTTTGCTGATCGCGCTCTCACTCTTCGCAGCCGTTAAGCATGTCGCCGCACACCGCACGCAGACACAGAGCGCAGATATTCAGATGAGTGTGGAGGCCGGATTCAACGGTTATTACCGCTTGAACCAATGGGTTCCACTGCTCGTGACCCTCAGCAACGTCGGGCCGGATGTGAGCGGCCAGGTGCGTGTGACGGGGTTAGATACGGCAGGCCTGGCAGGCGGCGAGTACGTAACTGACATTGACCTGCCCAACAAATCTTCCAAGCAAGTCTTCCTGTACGTCACGCTCAGTAATGTTCAGCAGGTCAACGTCGAGCTGGTGACGCAGGCCGATGGTGTGATCGCCAGTGACAGTCCCAATGTTCAACTGGCACAGCCAACAGACCTGCTCTTTGGGATGATCACCGAATCGCCGCGAGGCACGGTAGATGTTCAGCAAGCACATACGGCAGCCACCACGGCACACCAGGTCAACTGGCACGTCGAAAACGTGCCGGACAATCCGCAAGGTCTGCGCTCGCTCGATGCCCTGGTATTGACCGACGTGGATACCGGTAATCTCACCATTAACCAGCGTCAGGCGCTGGACGGCTGGGTAAGGGCCGGGGGCCACCTGGTAGTGACGGGCGGGCCGAACTGGCAGCGCACCCAGGTGGGCGTCGCGGCGATGCTGCCCCTCATGCCGAACGGAACGACCACTTTGACTTCGTTACCCTCGCTGGCAGCTTATTCTGGTTTTGCCAGCGAAACCTTGGCCGCGCCGCAGGATACCCCAATCATCGTGGCACAGGGCACGTTGCAGCCCAATGCTTCGGTGCTGGCTGCGGATGGCGGGACGCCCTTGCTGATCCGGCACAATTACGGACAGGGGATCGTGGATTACCTGGCCGTTGACCCCGGAATCGAGCCGTATGCCTCCTGGCAGGATCGCTCGGCATTCTGGGACACGCTCCTGATCTCGGCACCTCAGCAGCCAAGCTGGATTAATGGTATTGTCCAGTCCGATTCAGCCCAGACCGCCGCCAACCTCATAGCCGGGCTGCGCCTGCCTGACGTGGCACAGTTAGCCTTGTTCCTGGGCATTTATATCCTGCTGATCGGGCCGGTGAATTACCTCATCCTCAATAGAATCGGCCAGCGAGAACTGGCCTGGCTGACCATCCCGCTCATCGTGGTCGCCTCCAGCGTCTTCGCATTTCTGACCGGCCTGAGCCTGCGTGGTACCCAGGCCACAATCAATCGAATCGCGCTCGTACAGGTATGGCCTGACAACGATCATGCGCAGGTGGATGGCGTCATCGGCCTGCTGGCCCCTCGCCGAAGCACCTATTCACTGACCGTTCACGATGGCTTCACGCTGCGCAGCCTCACCAGTACGTCCAGCATTGGGGGTCTTAACGCCAGCCTGGGCGTGTCCATTGACGAATATCCGGATTACACGGCGCAGGATGTCGCCGTAGACGCAGGCTTAACCGCCGTTTTCGCCACGAGCGGAACCACCAAAGCGATCCCCATCCAGGGCAGCGCAACCATTACACTGCCACAGTCTCAGCCCACTCCTTTGACGACGAGTCCGGTAATTGTAAGCGGCATCGTACACAACACCACTGGAATGCGTTTGCAAGACGCAGTTGTGCTGGTTTCGGGAAGCCGCCAGGACATCGGCACGCTTGAACCCGACGCAAGCGCCAATTTTTCGATCAACGTCGGCACCAATTTCCCCGCTGCGCCGCTCACACTGGGCAACAAGCCTACGGTTTTGACATCGGCCCTGACCATTTACCGCAACGGATACTATGGAACCGATCAAACCGTCCGTGACGTGCTGGGCCGAAATTACGTTGATCCCAACCTGGGTCTGACCAATTATGCGCTGGGCTACGGCAATACGCCCGAAGAGCAAGAAGCGCGGCGGCGCGCGGCCTTTATCCGTTCACTGGCGGTGGATACGGATGCCAGCGGCGGGCGCGGCGATGGCGTTTACGTGGTAGGCTGGGCTTCGACCTCGCCGATCAATGTAGATTTACAGGGCGCGGCGTACATTACCGAAGATACGACGATGTACATCTATCGTTTGCCAGCCACGATGCAAGGTACGGGAACGGTTGAAGTGCCGCCAGGACTGACGCGCTGGTCGGTGGATAAAGACGCGCTGTTCCGTCACTCAACGCCCTATGACCTCAGCGTCCAGGCAGGGCAAGAGGTTGACCTGAGCTACACGCCGCTTCCCCTTGCCAGCCTGGACAAAGTCACCCAACTGACGGTTTATGCCCAGGCTCAGAATAGCCTCGACGGGACGCTTTCCCTGTGGAACTGGTCCGACGGGACATGGGAAGACCTCACGACGCCAACGTCCAGTCAATCCCCCTACACAACTGTCAGCACGCCGGATCGGTTCATTGGGCCGGGGAAGGCTGTCCGGGTGCGTGTTACGCCTGGTTCGGGGCAAAGCCTGACCAGCTACACCCGCCTTGAAGTAATCTATGATGGAACGACGGCTTCATCTCCGGCGCAAGGTGGAAGCTGAGCCAGGGAATTAGTTCCCTGGTCAATTCGCCACTATTTCAATTGCGCGCGATTCGCTAAAATCAGCCTTCAACGTTGAGTACCTTTGCTTCGTTCGCCTCTGAAAGGATTTTGGTGGCCCCATGCCAGATCGCGTAGCACTGTACCTTCAGGATGCGCACGGCCTTCGAGATGCCATTGACTACGTCCAGTATGCGGAAGATCGGGGCTTTGAAGCGGTTTGGCAAGCCGAGAGCCGCCTGGTGCGGGATGCCATTGTGCCGATGGCTGCCTTCGCCGCCACCACCCGCAAGATCAAAGTCGCTTCGGGAGTCATCAACAATTGGACGCGCAACGCGGCCCTGATTGCCGCTACCTACCTGACCCTGGACGACCTGGCACCCAATCGGATCATCCTGGGGATCGGCGCGTGGTGGGATCCGCTGGCCGCCGACGTGGGAATCCAGCGCAGCAAGCCGCTGCTTGCCATGCGCGAGGTGATTACCGTGGTTCGCGAACTGCTGGAAATGAAGCGCGTAACCTTTGAGGGCGAGTTCGTGCGCGTCAACGGTATTGAGCTGGACATCGTACATGGACGGCGCGAGCCGCGCAACGTTCCGATTTACATCGGCGCGACGGGCATGAAGATGATGACCCTGGCAGGTGAAATTGCCGATGGCGCGCTGCTCAATTACCTGGTTTCGCCGTCCTACAATGCCGATGCGATGGCTGCACTCGAACAGGGCGCAAGGATC
>DATGFK010000300.1:0-4332 GCA_035309185.1 Aggregatilineales bacterium | reverse complement strand
CAAGCATCAGACTATTGTGGAATTCGTGCCATTCTTCTTGCAAAAGGACGATAGCGAGCTGGTATGGTGTCGAATCCCTCACCTTCTACGGCTGTCGCCAGCCTGGGACGGCGGCAATACTGTTATGCCGTACCCGATGCACCTGGCATACAAACTACTCACTGACCAGTTGGGTCTGATAGGTGCGGAGGAAGATGACGAAGGGGATGAACAGTAGTCCTATAGCACAAGCGGGTTTACGTTCCCGATCAAGATTAAGTTGACTGGAGCTCAGGTCGTAAGTGTGTTCGTCCTATTGGAACTTACGCTACAAGCAGTGCAGGGTTCCGAACGCGATCATTTTGGGGAAAAGTGTGATCCTGGCAAACAAAAACCGCCCACTCTCTGTGGGCGGTTTCGTACTTTCCAGCAAGATTAACATGCGTTCTTTGTAATGTCAAACACATGATCAGTTGTTCAGTGATTGGATAGTGGCTTTGCGTGGGCAAACTATGGCAAAAGGTTAGTTGATTCGCCAATCGGACTTAGCAACTGACACGTACCAACCAAACGGATGAAAGGTGGTCATGGGCCAAAAAAAGATTCAAAGGTGACAAGTGTGTTCCGAAAAGGCAGACTTAACTTCAAACGTCACACTTTCCCGCACCTACCGAATGAAAAATCCCCACTATTTTCAGGCAATTGCGGAATGGTCATTAATTCAATCGCTATTGGGACCGATAGTTTTGCCATCACAAAACGCACCCAAAGTATTGCCACTCCGGCAAAAGATTGGGAATAATCACAGACATTCTGATTATTCATTTGTTTGCTGTGCCGAAGGTGGGATTTGAACCCACACGAGTTTCCCCACTACGCCCTGAACGTAGCGCGTCTGCCAATTCCGCCACTTCGGCAATCATTTCTTGACGGGTATTTTAGGCGCTAATCCGGTCACTGTCAAGGGTTCGCTTGGCTCGGATTAGCGCCATCGAGAGTAATTCTCGCCCTCCCTACAAGCGCGGATCAACGCCTTCGCTCTCTAGTGCCATCACGCCAAAAACGCACTCGTGTACGCGACGCAGCGGCTCATGGCGGACAAAGCGTTCAAGCCCTTCCACGCCAAGGGCGAACTCGCGTAGGGCCAGGGATCGCTTGGCCGCCAATCCTCGGCTGCGCAGGCTTTCAAGGTTCTCCGGGATCGTGTATTCCATGCCGTAGATAATCCGCAGATATTCGCGGCCACGGCATTTTACTGCCGGTTGTAGCAGTCCGTACTGGCCCCTGGCGATAAAGTCAAGCGGCTTCACGACCATGCCTTCACCTCCGTGATCGGTCAGTTCTTCCCACCAGGCAATAGCCTGTGACACTTGTGCCGGATCGGTCACTTCGATGACTTTGTGGGCCGTCTGCAAGAGGACGCTACCAGAAGCCTGACATAGAAGTGCGATCATCTGCATGTGCCACAGGTGATCCCGGCCCGCGTACGTGTGGCCCTCCGTCGCCAGGATGTGAAAAGGGGCCAACTTCAGGTCATCCAGCGAGGCTACCGGCCAACAGTATCGCCTGTAGGCCGCCACAAAATCTTCGGCCAGGGCCGCACGCGACCGGGTTCGCTCGATGAGTGCGCCAACGTCAGCCCCATTGGCGCTGGCAGTTCCAAGTGTAGCAGTGGTCTCACCCAGCGCGTGACGCGCCGCTGTGCCGACAGCCGCATATTGCCCGCGCAATAAGTCCTGGGCTTTGGCCGACCAGGGCATCAGTTCCGCGTCGAGGCAGATCCAATCCGTCTGCAATTCCTCCCATAGCGCAGCGTGGGTCATGCCCGAATGGATCGTTTGCAGCAATCCCGATTCCATAGACGGGTCGTTGAAAAAACGGCGGCCTGTCCGGGTATAGCAGACCCCGATCCCACTCCCTTCGATCCCGAAGCGCCGTCGCGCGACGGATTCGTCACGGCACAGGATAATGACCGCCCGCGATCCCATGTGCTTCTCTTCGCAGATCACCCGTGGGACGCCCTGCGTACGATAGTAAGCAAAGGCTTCGCCAGGATGTTCCAGCAGGCCCGGCTCCTGGGTAGTCTCCGTCGGAGACATGGTAGGCGGCAGGTAGATCAGCCAGCGCGGATCGATGGCGAAGCGGCTCATTACTTCAAGGGCAGCCGCAGCGTTTTCCTCGCGAATGGTGATTTTTCCGTTGAGCTGCGTTTCGATGATTCGCTTGCCTACAACGTCCTCTAATTCAAGCACATCGTCGTACCCTGCCTTGAGCGGTAACTCGGTGCCAGTCCTACCCGCTTCCAGGAATGGCCGGATCGGTTCGGCGTAGATGTGCGCTGCCGGGACGGAGACCAGTTCACGCTCCGGATAGCGCAGTGCCGTCAGGCTGCCGCCAAACACGCAGCCCGTGTCAATGTTGATCGTGTTGTTGAGCCAGTCCGGTTCGGGAACAGGCGTATGCCCGTAGACCACCAGCGCCTGGCCTCGATACTGCGCGGCCCAGTTGTAGCGCACGGGTAGCCCGAACTCGTCAGTTTCGCCAGTGGTCTCGCCGTAAAGGGCGAATTCTCGCACCTTGCCGGAGCCGCGTCCCTGCATGGCTTCCAGCATCCCGGCGTGTGCGACAACCAGCTTACCATCGTCCAGCACATAATGGCTGACCAGGTCGTCCAGGAACTGCGCAACATTGTCCTTGAATTGCGCTGGCTCTGCCTCAAGCTGAAGCAGCGATTCGGCCAGCCCGTGCGTGATCTGCACGTTCTTGCCCTTGAGCTTGCGCAGGAGTTTCACATCATGGTTGCCAGGGACACACAATGCCGATCCCGCTTCGACCATGCTCATCACAAGTCGCAATACTGCCGGAACCTTCGGCCCGCGATCCACCAGGTCGCCCAGGAACACGGCCTTGCGACCTTCTGGCGCCGTAACCTGGCCGTCCTCATGGATTTGATAGCCCAGCCGAGCCAGTAGTTGGGCCAGTTCATCATAGCAGCCGTGAACGTCGCCGATGATGTCGAAGGGGCCATGTTCGGTCTTGCGATTGTTCCACAGCGGCTCGCGGGTGATCGTGACCGCATCCACCGCTTCAGGCGTGGAGAAGGTGAACACGTGGCGAAAGCCTTCACGTTGCAGTCCACGCAGGGAGCGGCGCAACGCCTGGCGCTGGCGACGGATGACGTGCGGGCCAAAGGCGCGCTCCGGGCGGGTGCTGTTGCGCTCCTGGCAGAGTCGTTCGGGCAGGTTCAAGACGAGAGCCACCGGCAGCGTATGATACTTGCGAGCCAGCGCGACCAACCCTTTGCGGTCTTCAGGCTGCACGTTTGTCGCGTCAATCACCGTGAGTTTACCTGCCTGTAGCCGCTTGGCAGCGATAGTGTTGAGTACCTCGAAAGCAGCTTCCGTCGCCTCCTGGCTGTTTTCGTCGTCGGAAACCAGTCCCCGGCAGAAGTCGGACGAAATCACCTCCGTCGGCTTGAAGTGCTTGCGGGCAAAGGTGGACTTGCCGGAGCCAGATGCACCGATCAGCACGACGAGAGATAGTTCAGGGATAGAGATAGTTGAAGTCACTAGATAGTTTCCTTTGACCGAACTTCAATCTTTTCCATATAGTCAGGGGTCTTTTGCATCAATCTCGCCGCCTTTGACATCCTGCAAGGAGGATGCCGTAAACACCGCCATCTGCGTTGGCGACCCGACCTGAGGATCGTCTGTTCCAACTGCCAGGAAGCGAACTTGATAGCCAAACCGTTCTACGATGCGCTGCGCCCATGCCTGGAATTCGGCGCGAGTCCACTCGAAGCGATGATCGCGGTGGCGGAACGTCCCAGCCGCCAGGGTCTCGAATTTCACGTTGTATTCGACGTTCGGCGTCGTCACAATCACGGTCTGCGGGCGCGTAAACTCAAACAGCACACGCTCGAAGGCCGCCAGCCTCGGTGGGTCAAAATGCTCGATCACTTCCACCACGGCGGCTGCATCGTAGCCTTCAATCCGCTTGTCGCGGTAGGTCAATGAACCGTGTAATAACTTGATCCGTTCCCGCTTCAAGTCGGAAAACTCGCCGTAGTGCAGTTTGTTGGCCGCGCTCTCCAACATTCGGTGGGATACGTCTAGTCCGACGATCTCCGAGAACTGCGGCTCCTTGATCAAGGCGCGAATCAACTGGCCTTCGGCGCAGCCCAGGTCGAGCACCCGCCTGGCGCCGCTGCCCTTGAGCGCTGCGACAACCGATCCAATGCGCTGGTCGTTGAGGCTCATCGGCTTCTCGACCTTTGCTTCTTCCTGCTCATGCGCGACCTCGCTACTTTCCACGTCGCCCTGGTCGGCTTCTAGCAGTTGCGCAAGCGCTTGA
>DATGFK010000299.1:0-3980 GCA_035309185.1 Aggregatilineales bacterium | reverse complement strand
CGACGTGATCGCACGGCGGCAGGAATCGTTCAAGGAGACGATCAGCGAAACCATCCAGCAGGGTGGGCTGGAGCCATATCTGGTCATCGCGGAGCAGCTTGGCGAAGAATTTAGCCCGACTGACCTGGCTGCGGCTGCTTTCAAAATGCTCCTCGGCGAATCGCCCGACGAAGCCGAGGATAAGCTGGCTGCTATGGAACCCGACGAGCGCAAGGAACGGGATCGACGCGATGGGACGCGCGACGACAGGCGCGAAGGTCGGGGCGAACGCCGAGGTGGTGGCGGAAATTATGGGCCGGAGAGAGGTATGACCCGCCTGTACATTGACGTGGGACGCGAGGAGGGCGTGCGTCCAGCCGACCTGGTCGGCGCTATCGCCAACGAAGCGGGCATCCCTGGCAATTCGATTGGTGCCATTGAACTATACGATCACTTCTCGTTTGTTGAGGTGCCAGCCAACCGTGCCGACCGAGTGCTGAAAGCCCTCAAAGGCACGACGATTCGCAAGCGTAAGGTGACTGCTAGCATCGCAAAGCCTCGCCGTTAGATTGAACCTTTACAATCCCACCATTTCCGCGCTGACCTCCCACAATCGGCGTGCAGTCTGTGGGTCATAGGATTCCTTCGAGGATCGCGTCTCTCGACGGCGCACAAAGTATTTGCCCGTTACGCCTTCGACTTCTTTGGAAGTCGCCAGCCAGATCTGCGTGTCCGCACCCTGTTCAGGCGTCAGTTGGCCGCGCATATTTAGCCCGGCGGCACGCTGAAAGTTCGAATCCACAAAGCCAGGATGCACGGCATTCACCGTAACGCCTGTGCCGTGTAGGCGCCGGGCCAGTTCATAGGTGAACAGGATGTTCGCCAGCTTGGATGCGCCGTAGGTGTCCCATCCGCTGTATCCCTTCTTGTGACCCAGATGGTCAAAGTTGATGGTACTGCCGTTGTGGGCGTCCGAGGCCACGTTGACGATCCGCGCTGGCGCGCTGGCGATGATTGTATCCAGGAGTAGATTGGTGAGCAGAAAGTAGCTCAAATGGTTGAGCGCGAAGGTCATCTCAATACCCTGCGCGCTTTCCCGGTAGCTGGTGAACAGCGCCCCGGCGTTGTTGACCAGCACGTGCAGGCGGTCATACTTTTGCTTAAATTCGTCGGCCAGCGCCCGTATTTCCGCCAGTGATGAGAGATCGGCTTTCAGGAATTCGAGCTTACCCGGCGTGCTGCCGATCTCCGCTTGCACAGAAGCAATCTTGGCTGGATTGCGCCCCACCGCGACAACAGTCTCGCCCTGTTCGGCCAGCGCCTTCGCTGTGACCTTGCCGATGCCGTCCGTTGCGCCAGTCACCAGACATATTTTGCCGACCATGAGTTATTTATCCCCTTCCTCACAATTAGCGCAACCTGGGTTTCGTTGTACAATCGGAATCTTGTCGTCTACTGAAGAAAAATAGTACCGCAGATCGTCTTTCTGCAACCACGTTACTTAACCCGATGCCGGGTACGAAAGTTGACTTGGAGGTTCACTATGCTTCGTCGAGGTCCGCTTTTAAGTGCAGTTTTGCTGGTCGTTATCGCCGCGACACTTGCGGGTCAAACGTCTTCTAGGGCGCTGGCGGCAAACGCGCCGGTTATTCTCAGCTATAAGGGGGACATCTGGTCGTGGGATACGCTGTCGGGGAGCAGCGTCGTTCCGCTTACCACGTGGGGTAGTAACCTGGACATGGTGCTGTCTCCTGATGGCAGCCGGATTGCATACGCCTCGGTAGCGACTATTTTTGTTGACGCCGAGAAAGCCGGGCGCGCTGCTGCGCACCCTGTCGCCATTCCAACCTCAATCTGGGTCATGACGATTGCGGCGCCTCACAACGCCAGCCGCGTCGGCGATCAGCCTCCAGACGCGACGATCTACGATGCAAAGGGAAAACCCGATCATTATGTTGTGCGGTCTGGCCCATCCTGGAATCCCGCCGGGAGAGGCCTGGCCTGGACGGAGCTGGAGGTCGCTCCCAACAGCGCCGGGGATTACCGGCTGGTCAGCCAATCGTTGGATGAGAACCCCGTCGGCGTGCAGATCCCCAAACTTGTGCAGCAGGTCAATTATGATTCTGTTGTGCCCGAAGCAGTCGCCTGGGGCCAGGGTATTTTCGCGGTTCGCAAACTTAATTTTGACGCCAGCAGCGGGAAGGTCAAGACGACGACACAATTCGCCTTCTACGATGATAAAGCCGGGACACTGCTGTCCACGTCGGATAAGATTGCCGATATGGCCGCTTTCTTCTGGATCATGGATGGGAGCAAGCAATATCTGGCGGTAGAAGCCACGACAGACGGCGGGTTCGGCAAGGCAGTTCAATGGCTGCTGATTGACCCAACGACCGCTCTGCAAACACTGATGAATGGCGTCCCAGAACTGTACAGCCTGACCGGGCCTGCCCAGGGTCTCAGCGTGCGGCCCGCCAGCGCGACGTCGGTTGCGGACTGGACCGTCAGCGGGCCATATACGGCGGGCGTGAGTACGATCAGTGGCATTGGCGATGCCTTCAGGGCTTTGAGGCGCCTGGCGATCTCGCCGGATGGGTTGCAACTGGCCTACACCAACGACAAAAACGAACTCGGCGTGACCAACGGCGGCGGCAATGGTGGGGGAACGGTTCTCCCTGAAGGGGTGTCCGCCCTCGTATGGGGGCCGACGGCCTGGCGCGTGTACCACCCCGGTTCGGTGGGTTAATCCTGTTTCGTCACTGAGCGCCGCCCGCGGCCTCGCATGACATCCAGCACGCGCGGCATGATCTTTGTATACAGCGCGTAGAGGGCCGCGGAAGGTGCATAATCCCATGCTCCGATGTGTCGCGTGATTGTGCCGCCAAAGTCTCGTTTGAACTGAAACACGCCCCACATGGGCGAGTCCTCGCGGAACTCGTCAGGCGCGCCCCACATATCATAGGTAGCATAGCCATGCGCTTTCGCCCAGCGCATGGCTTCCCATTGCAGCAGATCGCTGGGCATCAGGCGGCGCATGTCTACATCGTTGATCGAAGCGCCGTAAAAGTACCAGCACTTGCGTCCGAAGTGAAACAGGATCACATGCCCAACGGCTGCATTGTTCACTTCCGCGATGAGGGCGTGGGCCAGCCCGGCCCGCATCATCGCACCCCATTCGTCGGCGTAATAGTTGTAAGGGCGTGTCAGGAAGCCATCACGCCGCCCGGTTTCCACGTACAGTGCATAGAGCAGCGGCAGATCGTCCACCGTCGCCGCCCGCACACTAACGCCGTGCTTTGGCCCGTAGCGCACTTTGCGTCGCTTGCCCTGGCCCATTGCCGCCAGGAGATCGTCCTCGCTGCGGGTCAAGTCCACGTTAATCGTGTTGTGGAACTGCACCTGGCTGTCCGAAAAGCGCCAGCCCCGCCGCTTCAGTGCCGTGACAACCTGCTGCCCTACGAGATCGTCCGCAGCGTCGGGATCGCCGGGAATGCCCGTTCCCGCAATCACATCCGGGTCAATTTTCAGCCAGATGGCGCGATTCTGGCGGGCGGCGCTTTCCAGCCGTTCCAGCATTTGCTCCACGGCCAGCGGATCGCGATATTCAAGCATCGGGCCTTTGGGCACATACATCACGGCCAGCGGCCCCATCCGCCGTGTCAGGCTCAACGCCGCGCCGATCACAGCTTCCCGCTCATCACGTAGGATGATTTGATCGGGTGTCCAGCCGGTGCTGCGCCGCTTGAATTCTCCCCACTCTGCTGTTTGAAGCACGTGAGCGTTGGGCAGGGCGCAGATGAGGTTGTTCCAATTGCGATCTTGTGAAAGGTTCATGGCGGCGAATTTTACTGCAAACAAAGGCTTTCCGCCGATCCTGTAGTCTTAGGAAACGACAAGGACGCCGAAAATGGCGTCCTGACAACTACTGGGGCAAGCGCCTAATTGACAACGGTGATTAGAAGGGTCATGCAAAGGGAAAAGCTTCCGGAACGGGCTTATCT
>DATGFK010000298.1:0-3576 GCA_035309185.1 Aggregatilineales bacterium | reverse complement strand
AGTGCCCCCGGCTGAAACTGGAGCGTGCGCAGGTCGGCCAATCCCATACGCTGGCCTTCCGCAAGCTTCAAATAGGCTTCTTCGGGCTTCGACCAGTTGAACATCGCATGTCCGGTGAAATGGAGAACACCAGCCCCTCGGCAGGCCTGTTTAACCAGCGCTGTGGTCACGGCTTGGCCTTCGATTACCCGAGCCGCTGAGGCGGCCATTTGGGCGACTCGGCTGGACTCCCAAGCTGCCAGAGTGACGGTCTGGGTGGGATCCTGGACAATAACGAAAGGGGCGCGCGCCGAGTCTAGCCTGTCCGCGTCAAGTACCGTCAGCAGCCCGGTCAGGTTGGGGGCGTAGCTGACGGCGAATTTGTCCCCAAGTCGCGTTCCATCCGCGCTGCGCAGCAGATGATGCGGAAGCCCGGCCAGCGAACCATCCGGGCTAATGATGAGATGCCGGATTCCGTCCCGCTCGCAGACACTCACCACCTCGCCGTAGACGGCATCATATAGCGTGCGCCACAGATCTCCGCTAAAGCCAGGAAATGTCGATTGCCAACTGAAATTCCACTGCCACCCAGTGTCCCAGTAAACGTGAACGCTCTGGTAGTACGAGATCCAACGAATCTGTTCGGAATGGTGCACCCGGGCCGCGTCGGGATGCCATTCGTCAGCCAGGTCGTCGAGTTGGCGTTCCGTTGGTGAAACACTGGGGTCAAAGACGCTGCCGAGCGGCGTCAACCACGCCGCATTTCGATCGCGTGCGCGAAGCTCGCTGAGGTCCACAGCAATGTGCCGGGTGGTTTGGCGGCGTCGCAGCCAGACATGCAGGTGACGATCGGTAATCACCTGATCGACAAACGCACTCCTATCGCCCAATCGAGCGGCAGCCTGCTGCCATTCGACCCCTGCGAGTGAGGTGTTGACCTGAACGGTCAGGCGGGAGCGGGACCGGCCGGTCGCCGAACGTGAGGCGACAAAGGGTGGTTTCACGCGATAGTGGCCAATCCGCAAGTCTTTGAGCAACACGCCGGCAGTCGCGACCCAGACCTGGTCAGCTGTATCCCGGCCAAAGTCAACCAGGGCATACAGCGCCCCGAGCCAATCGCGATAGCGTTTCCGTACGATTCCGCGGTACCCCAATTGTTCGGCCGAGGCATACCAACCGATCGCGAATAAGAAGTGCTGCACCGCCCGATCAATGGCGCTGGCCGCCAGGTGCGACCATCCAAACGCAATCTCCAACCGCACGACGCTATCAACCCAATCGGCTTCCTCCTGGCGATCCGAAGCCATTGCCTGCTGAGCTCGATTGGCCAGCTCGCCAACGTTCTGCCAGCCCGACTTTGGCATGGCAACATCTAATTGATCCAGCCACAGAAGCAACTGCGTCCGCGTGTAAGCCTGGGCGCTCAGAGCGGCGAATTGGAGGTGCCCGGGCAGACCCTTGCGAATCAGGTCGTCCAGGAGATGGTCTGCCGTATCCAGCAGAGCCTGCCGGCGCTCATCAAAAATGGCTGCGTCCAGCAGCTGGGCATCTTGGGGTGTGGCGACTTCGAATGTGGAAGCCTTCCCCGATCGCCAGGGCGGGAAGGCTTTGTCCAGCAGACGGCTAACCTGGTCGGGGAGCAGGTTGAGGTCGCCTGGGAGCTCATACTCGCGCCGGAAGCCCGATACCGGAGGCTTCGTTAGAACCCAGTCATCGGTCTTCCGCCGCGCCTCGCGGATGACATCGGCGGCGTTCAACTCATTGTCTCGTAAGCGTTTCGATGTCGGTGATGACGACGACCCGGTCCCGCGGGAGGATGTAGTTGTTTGTGTTGATGACAATTCGAATTGAGGCGGGCGCGGGGGTTTTCTCGCTCCGTTCGCAAAGGCGCTTGATGATCAGCTTGACCAATTCGCTGGCTGCGGTGGATAGGGCGGTGGCCGTGACGGTGATGAGCAGCGCGGTGACCGGGTCCGCCCGGCGGTCCTGCTCCTCATATTCAACCCCGGATGCGGCCAGCTCATCCACATACTGCCGCAGAATGGCCAGGTCGCTGGCATGCGTCTCCAGCCCGTCTCCAGTAACCGTCAAAATCGCTGCTGCCATGGATTGTCTCCCCAAGATGAGTACGGCCACGCGTGATGGTGCTCACGAGCCTTGCGCACTGGGCGCGCCCGAAGCCACTCAGCTCGCGCTTGGTGTGGGAATTATAGACCTGACAAAGGGGGAGGCAAGTATATGAATGGCAACTGAACGGCAACAGCGGTCCAGCCGTTCTTGGACACAACGTCTTTATAGAACGCAGGCACAGCGGTGGTATCGGATTTGGTTCGATAGGAGATCAACTGCGCCGAGTCCACCAGGATGGTGTGGTCTCCCTGCATCAAGGGAAACTCGCTCGGGCCGCCACTGGCGCCGGTGGCCTGGTTCGCAGTGGCTCGCCACGCGCGTTGCTGCGGGCCTGGTCCGATACCCCAACGCTCCAGCATCGGATCATGACGGTGGGCGGGGTGGCGGGAGGGCTGGCGGAACTGGCGCTGGTCTTGTGGCACCCGGATTCTTGGATTCTTCGGGCTTTGTTTCCGGCCGGATTGGTCGGGGCCGGGATCATCTTTTTCGCGCATCATCACAGCGATAATGCGGTCGTCATGCGCCAGCACTACATTATGGCGACTCTGTTTGTTGTGATTGGCCTGACATTTCTGGGCGCTCGCTTCGCGCCCATGTTTGCACCATTAGCCTATACGTGGCCAATCCTATTTGGGATCGAAGCATTTCTCTTCATCACCTATACCGAAGACGATGGTCAGGCCCATACTGTGAGTCAAGACGATGGGCATTCGCATACTGACGACACGGGCGCTAGTGGACACGACCATACTCAAGGGGCAGCGGCAGGGTCTTAGCTGGACAACTTATCGGAAAATACAGCGAACTGGCGCTGTCGTCCGCAGAGTGCCGGAGCGGGGCGTTTTGAATGACGAACGCACGCTTCAGGTTGTGGATGCCTGTATGCCCAGGTGGCTTGGGGAGATCCGTCAGGCCGCCGAGGCGCGGCCCAACGCGACCTGCACGCCGGGCCAGACCAGTTCCTGAAAAATCTCATCCATCCGCTCCGGCGAGTACGGCATCTTGTTATCTAGCCACCACTTGAGTAGGGTTACCCAGGTGCCCGTGACGAAATTCGCGACCACCGCCAACGGCACAGCGGGCGTCTGGCCGGGCGCCAGATGGGTTTGCATGTCCTGCTCGATCTTCTGGTTCCAATAGGCCTGGCCGCGCTCAAAGAATAGGTCCAGGCCCCGGCCGCGCATCTGCATCTGGAACAGGGAGAATTGATCGCGAACGTGCTCGAACAGCGCCGCGGTGGCGATGAGGCGGGGCCTGGCGGGTGCGCTCGCCCCGGGACCATGAACCAGGGCGCCCAGTATTTGCTCCAGGCTGTAGCTGGCCAAGTCCTCCTTGTCGACAAAGTGGGCGTAGAACGTGGAGCGGCCCAGGTTCGCCCGGTCGATAATGTCCTGCACCGTGATGGCGTCGTAGCGCTTCTCCCGCATCAGCGCGAATAGCGCCTGATGCAGCGCATCGCGGGTCCGT
>DATGFK010000297.1:0-7649 GCA_035309185.1 Aggregatilineales bacterium | reverse complement strand
ACACTTCCCGACGGCTGCACACCCATGCCGGTTATTCCGGAATGTATGCGCTACGATTCGACCCTGCCGCGAGATCCGCAGCACTGCGCGCTCAAACCGCAGGATGGTAAAGTCTGTGTGGGTATGGCACTTGATCGCGCGCAGGTTGCGGACTCCGGTGCAATGGCCTTGCAGAGTCGCGCGGTGCGGCTGTACTCAGATTCCGCAGAGCTGTTCTTGAGAGCCTTCCGCGCGCCGCAAACGGTGGTGGCGGGCCAAAATTTCAGCGTAGAAACTGACTGGCGTACCCAACAGCCTTTGCACGGCGACTATCACCTATTTATCCATGTGCTGGACTCCAGCGGCCAGGCTGTTGCACAATATGATGGCGTTCCCGGCGCTGGCAGTTTCCCGACCACGGCGTGGGCTGCTACGCAGGATTGGCAGGAACAGGCCGCCATCGCGATCCCAACCAGTGTCACGCCCGGCCAATACAGCATCTATGTTGGCTGGTACCATTACCCCGACCTGACTCGTTTGAAAGTGGATTCAGCTACGCCGCACGCCTCCGATGGGCTGGTCTACTTGCAAGACGTGAATGTTCAGGCGCCATGATACGATCCGGGTCGTTACTTACCCATAGGAGGATACTTGATGGCAATGGATCGATCCTTTGTCGAGCGCAATCGCGCATCCACCAATCGCATCCGTGAACTTGCCTCGCGCCTGAGCGACGAGGAACTACAGCATCGTGTCGGAGAGCACTGGACGGTTGCTATTGCCCTCGCGCACCTGGCCTTCTGGGATCGGCGAGTCATGTATGTGCTGGATATGACAGAGCGTGACCTCAAGTTATTTGTCCCGGAAATTGATATTTTCGTGAACGATCTATCGCTCCCCTTATGGGCAGCCATTCCTCCACGGACAGCCGCCAATATTGCCATCGAGACAGCGGAAACGCTCGACAAGCGACTTGAATCGTTCCCGCCTGACTTGCTTGAGGAAATCTTCAAACACAATCAACGATGGGTCATCCGCGCCCTGCATCGCGGGGAGCACCTGGACGAGGTGGACGCAGCGCTCAAAGGATGACGGCCAGGCATTTCAGCGATTTGTTTCTCGTAGTTAGCTCGTAGTTAGATAGAAGCTCGTATGTCAGGTTTAACAACTCCCTGCTGACAGGGCTGAACAAATCCCCTACAATATACTTGACTCATCTGGACTGATAGGAGCGTAGAAATTATCATGGGTCACAGCAGACAACATTTGTTCCTCCTTCTGGTCGGCATCCTGGCTTTTGCCGTGCTGGTGGTTGAAACGCCCACCTACGCGGCTCCGGGAGGGAAGCCGACTGCCACACCAACTCAACCCTGTTACAAGCCTCAGTCGGTCACGACGCAAATGAGCGGCTATAGCGAGGGTAGCACCGGCAATCAAAAGAGCACCATCACCGGGAAGGAAATCGCCTATAACCTGGTGACTTTCCAGCGCGAGACATTCAGTTTCAAGGCGCAGATGAGCACCTCTGGACGAGTGCTGGGCAGTTACGTTGGCTATATCCAGGGCTTCGTCACCAATCAAAGTACGCCAACAGACGCCAAAACGTTCAACAATCAATACGACACGCAGTTCATGTTCAATACGGAAGCGGCCAACACAACCATCTGGTCGGGCTTCGATTCCCTGCCTGGCAGACAGGGCACCGTACACTTCAGTACGTCAACGATAGTGACACCTCAGCCGATTGCGTCCGTAAGCGGCGATCAGGCTTATCTGGTTGTCGCGAATCCGCCCTTCAGCGTTGGCGAAAGCGGCCAGAGCGGATACTTCTTTATCAAAGGCAGTCTCAAATCGTATATCGTCAACTGCCTGGTGGATATACCCACGCTCGTCAATGACATTCAGACAGGCAATGGCAGCACGATATTCAGGGCCTCACAGAATGCGCTGGTCTCGCCCTGGCGTAATGCAGCGGCGGCTGCGGCACAGTCCGCTGCGCAGGACTATAACAACCGCGTCCAGACTCAAACGGGCTGATCGCAAAAGCCAGACTCTTGGCGCTGGCTATTGCTATATGTAGAAGCGATCCTGGTTTCGTTCGATTGCGAAACCAGGATCGTTACTTATTCCACAAGCCGCTAGGGTAGCTATGAGCCTCCATACAAGGCTAACAGCGTCGCCTCATCCATGCCAAAGCTATTGGCCTCCTCAGGGAATGTGCCGTCCTTGACTTCGCGGCTGTAGGCGCTGACTGCATCTTTAATCACCTGGCTCAGGTTTGCATAACGCTTGGCATGTTTGGGTAGGAAATCCTCGTTGAAGCCCAATAGATCGTGGAAAACCTGCACCTGCCCGTCGCAATCTGCTCCGGCGCCGATGCCAATGGTCGGAATATGCAATCTCGCCGTAATGTCTTTCGCCAGGGGAGCGGGAATTGTTTCCAGGACGATGGCGAACGCCCCGGCCTGCTCCAACGCCAGCGCGTCGTCAATCAAGCGCTGGGCCGATTCTGCGTTGCGCCCCTGGATTCGCCAGCCGCCTAACTGATAGAAGCTCTGTGGCGTAAGGCCAATATGCGCCATGACCGGGATTCCGTCGGCGACGATACGTGCTACCGTGGGTGCCATGTGTGCGCCCCCTTCCATCTTTACAGCGCTTGCGCCGCCTTGCTGCATGGCGCGGGCGGCATTGGTTAGCGCCTGCTCCGGGCTGATGGTGTAGGTCATGAACGGCAGGTCGAGAATGATCAATGCTTTCGTGGTCGCCCGCACAACAGCCCGCGTGTGGTAAATCATATCGTCCAACGTGACGGGGATCGTCGTCTCGTGGCCCTGCACGGTCATGCCCAGTGAATCGCCAACCAGGATTATCGGGATTCCGGCAGCCTCGACCAGCCGTGCCCCTGAGGCGTCGTAGGCGGTGACCATCGGGATGCGTTCGTGATTGTCCTTCATCTTCTGGATGTTAAGAATTGTCGTGCGCATCGTTACCCTCCAAAATGAGTCGGATTTCAGTTAGTTTCCCGGCGTCCAGGCCGCGTTGCTCGGCCAGAGGTAGGGTACGCAGTCCCAACAGCCGGTAAAGTTGGGCAAGCTGAGGATCACTTTGTTCCAGCGCCGCCAGATGTTTACGGATCGTGCCTGCGTCGCCACGCAGGATAGGCCCTGTCAGCGCTTGCGCAGGGGGAGCGTCGTCCAGGTTGCGCAGGGTCCCTTCCACTAAATGGACGAGGATATGCCGTATGGCTCTTTCGTCAGCAGAAGAATCAGTTTGTAAGGAACGCAGCAGATCAATGGCCTCTGCAAAGAGCGTTACTACATAATTGCTGGCAATCACGCCTGCCGCATGATAGCGAGCGCGATCCTGCCCGGGCCGCAGCCATAGCGCGATCCCGTTCAGGGCGCGGACGATGTCGGCCAGCCAGGTATGGAGCGGCTCCTCTTCAGCCTCTACCCCGAAGGTGACATCGGGGGCTGTGGCAACCCAGGGCGCCGAAAAGGCGATCCGCGCGCTTGCCTCCCGATCGCGGATCGCCAGCATCGGGTGTAAGCCGCCGACCCAGGCCCCTTGGGATTTGGCTGCTGCCAGTACATTCACATCCGACACGCCGGACGTGTGGACGATGGCCCGCCCGGCCAGGTATGAATCGCGCGCCAGCGCTTCACAAACCGACTTGATAGCGTCATCAGGTACAGCAATAAAGGTCAATTGAGCCGACAACGCAGCGTCGGCGGGCGTTGCAGCGACCCGGCTGTTTAGGCGATCAGAAATCTGGCGTGCCGTTTCCACAGTACGGCTGTAAACTGCCGTGATTGTGTAGCCGCGCCATAGTAGGGTTTGCGCCAGGGTCGAACCAACACGCCCTGCCCCGATTACCGCCAGGGTAGGGCGCTGATCAGACATGAGCGATTCTTGTCGTTCTCATCGTAGCTCATTCTACACCTATCGTAGACGATCACCAACGCTCCCGGACATTACCGGGCGGTGGTATACTAAGGGCCGAAGCTTGAAGATGGAGCGGAATCTGGCAGCCTTGAATAAAAAGCGTATTCCCGGCCTGGACAACATCCCCACTCCGCCGGTGCAACCTGTTCGCCCTGCAAAAAAAGGGAGAGACGCCGATTCGTTGCTCACACTGCGCTACGAAGCGCTGGCACGCTGGGCCAGCGCCGAATGGCTCAAACGCAACCCCGGTAAGCCCCACATGGTGCTGTGGGCATCAGAGAACTGCGGTAACAACCTTGCTCGACAGCGCATCAAGATCGGGCGCAAACTAAAAGGTAAGGTGCGCTATACAGGCGTTCAGCCGGTGGAATGCCCACTGGTCGTGTCGATCAGTGATTATAGAGTGCCAGGCCGCGCGGCTGTCCTGGCCGAAACCGTTGGGGCATTCTTGTTCCAGTTCAGCGCCGAGGATGGGCCATTTGACGTGCTGTACGTCAGCTCGCACCACCGAGACGAGGACACCAGCATCATCGCCATCGCGATTGTGCCGGAGGATCATCTCGCGGCCTGGGCTGCCTTCGAGACACACTGTAACAATGCCGTGCGCTACCTGGAACGTCGCCAGGATGTGTTCATTATCGGCGGCACCAACGCATTCTTTAAGCCCTCGGTGGACTGGGAAGACGTGATCCTGCCTGATGCCCTCAAGGAAGACCTGCGCGACGACATGGAGGCATTCTTTACGGAAGGAGTTGGCATCTATCAGCAGTTGAACCTGGCTCCGTTCCGCAAACTGCTGCTCGTAGGCCCGCCCGGCACGGGCAAAACCATGCTGTGCGCGGCAATGGCAAAACTCGCCCTCCACCAGCGTCGGGTAGTAGTCTACGTCTCTGGCGCGGACGAGGATGGCGCGTCGTTTCACAAGATTCACCACGCCCTGAACGTCGTCGCCAACGCCCGCTATCCTGTATTGATGATCGTCGAAGAGATTGATGTCTACCTGCGTAAAGACGACAAGGCCCAAATCCTGAACGTACTGGATGGCCTGGAATCGCCCAACAACCCGCGCGGAGCGCTGCTCCTGGCGACGACAAACTACCCGGAAGTGATTGACGAGCGCATTTCCAAGCGGCCAGGCCGCATGGATCGCATTATCATCATTCCAACCATCCAGGACGATGACCAGGCCGCGGAAATGCTCTCGCGCTATATGGGGCCACAGTGGCAGGAAGCCCATCGGGCCGTCGTGCCTCACCTGGTCGGGCAAACCGGTGCTTTTGTCCGTGAAGTAGCTCTGTATGCCCGTATGCTGGCGGCGCATAACCGGGAGACCAGCGTTTCGCTCGAAATCCTCGAACAATCTGTCGCCAGCCTGTCGAACCAGTTGGCGAGTGGAGACGACTTGCTGCCCCGTCGTCGCATTGGATTCGGCGGCCCGTCTGCTGGCTTACGGCGTAACGGTCACGATCCGCATGACGATCCCGCCTTCTAGGCCAATGCGTCGAACGCCACAAGTTTCCTCCGAGCCAAAGAGAACGATTAGAAGGTAAAGAATCCCCGTGGGCGCAAGATCACTTTAGTACCAACCCGGCTCGGTTTCTTCAAATATAAACTATCCCGCTGATTTCCACAGTTTTATAGTTGTCCTAAGCGATCCATGAAATCTCGCGAACCTGCTCGTGTATGTCGAGCAGTTATGGGTATTTTGTCCTGTCGCCTCCTTACAGGTTTCATTAGATGCCCGATTGGCCTAGAATAGTTAAAAGTAAGTCGCTCATGATATGGATTATCGATTCCAATTCAACGAAATAAGTTTCAGTTACTACGGCTATAACCTGCCGTAGTTTGTTCAGAGTCCAAAGACACTGGGCCGGGGGAACCAATGCTTAGAAAAGCGCAAGAACTACATGCCCAGTTGGCTGCCATCGTCGAATCTTCCGAGGACGCCATCATTGGCAAAAACCTCGACTTCAAAATTACCAGTTGGAATGCCGGAGCGCAGAAGCTGTATGGCTATACGCCAGAAGAGATCATTGGCAAACCAGCAACGCTTCTTTACCCGCCTGAAAAGCTGAATGAGGAAACGATGATCCGCAGCAAGCTTTTGGCAGGCGAGACGTTGACTCATTATGAGACGGAACGCCTTGCCAAGGATGGTCGGCGTATTCCAGTCTCAATCCGGATTTCTCCGGTCAGAGACATCACCGGCAAAATCGTCGGCGCGTCAGACATTACACGGGACATCAGTGACCGAAAACTGGCCGAGGAGGCGTTGCGCCAGGACGAGGAACGCTTCCGCACCGTAATCGAGACCGCGCCTGTGGCGATCCTGCTGGTCAACGCGGCTGGACAAATTGTGCTTATGAATGAGCGCGTCGAAATGATGTTTGGCTATCCACGCGACGAATTGATGGGCAGTCAGGTCGAAATGCTTCTGCCAGAACCGTTACATGATCTCCATGAACAGCATCGGGAAGGCTACATGCGCAACCCCAGTCCCCGCCCAATGGGCATCGGGCGCGATTTACAGGGGCGGCGCAAGAATGGCACTCAATTCCCGGTGGAGATCGGGCTGAGCTACACGGCCACCGATGAAGGCAAACTGGCACTGGCCTTCATCACCGATATCACCGAGCGCGAACAGATGGAACAGGTGCTGCGCGAGCAACAAGAATTCCAATTCCAGGTGCTGCAAGCGCTCAATGACATGGGCGAGGGATTGTTCATGTCACAAGACGGCAAATTCGTTTATGCCAATGATGCCTTTCTCCATTTGACGGGCTACAGCCTGGACGACCTGGGCGAACTGCCTTCAGTCGTGGATCTAGTCATCCCCGAACAGCGCGACGCGCTTAATGCGCGCGTTGAACAGCGGCAGCGCGGCGACGCTATCCCAACATACTACGAGTCCACCCTGATGATTAAATCCGGCCAGCAGATCGCCATCGAAGCGCTGACCAACAACATCAACATCGCCGGACGACAGCAACAACTTACCCTCGTTCGCGACATCAGCGGACGCAAACGCGCGGAACTGGATCGCGCGCAGATGATCGCCCACGAGCAAACGCTGCGCGCCGAGGCGGAAGCTACCAACCGTCGCCTGCTATTTCTGTTGGAGGCCAGCACAATGCTGGGCGAATCGCTGGACTATACGACGAGATTCCAGCGCCTGGCGGAACTGGTCGTTCCGCGAATGGCAGATTGGTGTGCCATCGAGGTATTAAACGAAAGCGGAAAATTGGAGCGTGTCGCGGTGGTACACTCAGACCCCGCAAAAATTGAATTGGCCTTCGAGATCCAGCGCCGCTATCCGCCGGACGAAAACGGCGGATCATATGCCGTGCTGCGTTCCGGGAAAGCGACGCTTTACGCCGACATCCCGGACTCGATGCTGGTCGCCTCATCGAAGGACGAGGAGCACCTTACTATGATGCGCCAGCTTGTCTTTAAGTCCGCCATGAGCGTACCCTTGATCAGTGGACCGCTCTTCGCCCATGAGCGGGCACTGGGTGTTATAACCTTGGTCATGGCTGAATCAGGTAGGCATTATAGCGAGGCTGACCTGGCCCTGATGGAGGATCTAGCCCGACGTGCGGCCATGCTGATCGAGAATGCGCGGCTGCACAACGAAACGCGAGTATTGAACGCCGAATTGGAGGCGCGTGTAGCACGGCGTACGGCACAACTGGAAGCGACCAATAAGGAGTTGGAGGCTTTTAGCT
>DATGFK010000296.1:0-4409 GCA_035309185.1 Aggregatilineales bacterium | reverse complement strand
CGGCCAGTACCGCTCGCTCCTGTGCTGTTCCAGCGTCCCAAAGATGCACAGCGTCATCCGTACCCACCGCTGCTATGGTCTTTCCGTCGGGACTAAACATCAAAGTTTTGACCCCGTACGTCTTGTCCTTGTCGGTGCGACCATTCAGCACGGCCCGCACGTGCCCATCCAGCGCGTCCCATAGGCGTACCGTACCGTCCAGGCTGGACGAGGCAATCACGCGCCCATCAGGCCGGAAGACTACGCCTGTTACCGGTTGTGTATGGCCGCGCAGAACTGTCGCCAATTCGTCCGTATGAACGTCCCACAGGCGAACCGTACCGTCCGGCCCCGTGGAAGCCAACTGTGTACCGTCGGGACTGAACACCGGATTGAACCCGGTCATGACAGCTTGCTGTTTGCCTGTTCCAATATCCCACAGCCGCACGGTGCCGACGCTGCCTTCCACAGAGGCCAGGATCGCGCCATCCGGGCTGAAAGCGACTCCTGTGACTGGATAACGGTTGCCTTCCAGCACCACACGTCTACGCCCGCTGCGCACATCCCACAGGCGTACCGTTCCGGCCTCGCCCTCTACGTCGGCCAGGGTCAACCCGTCGGGGCTGAACGCCTCGCCGCTGACGCCACCGCGAAAACCCACGAGGGCAGTTTTCTGGCTGCCGATCTCCGAATCCCACAGTCGGATCGTAGCGTCGTTGCTGGTCGAAGCCAGCATCGCCCCGTCTGGACTGAAGGAAATTGCATTGACCGCTCCCTGGTGCCCCTTCAGAATCGCACGCTCATTGCCCGAAGTCTCGTCCCACAGGTGAACAATACCCGTATCATCACCTGCCGCTATGGTGATGCCCTTTTTGTCGAACTGGACGCTCGTAATTTTGCGTGGCGCGTTCGGATTGTTTGTGCTCTTAAACGTCTTAAGCGCATTGCCAGTTGCAACATCCCATAGTCGAATGGTTCCGTCCGCGCCGCTTGAGGCGACTTCGGATGAATCGGGGTTGAAGGCTACACCGGTGACTTCCCCAAGATGGCCGCTCAGGATAAAGCGCTCAACCGCCATACGCACGTCCCACAATCTGACATTGCCATCCGAATCAGCCGAGGCCAAAGTTTCGCCATCTCGGCTAAAGGCGACGCTGTTTACGCCGCCACTCGTACCAGCCAGGACAGACCGTTCCACGCCTTGCTTCACATCCCAGATTCGAATCAGGCCGCTCGATTCGGCGGAGGCCAGCGCGTCGCCTTCCGGGCTGAAGGACAGGCTCAAAATCGGGTAGCGATAGCCGCCCAGGATAGCCAATTGATCGCCGGTTGTGGCGTCCCACAGCCAGATGTAGCCGTCATCCCCGCCTGAAGCGACTACCTTACCGCCGGGCGCAAAAGCGATACTTCGACGATTCTCGCCGCCAGGGCCGCCCAGGATACGCGGTGGAACGTCAAGCGCGGAAGTATCATAAAGGCATACGTTGCCAGCCTCAGAGCCAGAACCCACCAGGCCCAGCGTTTTGCCATCCGGCGACCAGGCCAGCGCTAACCCCGTTCCGCAATGGGCCATCCAGGCCAGCGAGGCAACCTGTGGCGCGTTCTGCGCATCAATTTTTGCCAGCGGCGTACCGTCCAACTGAGGCGGAAGCGTCGGAGTTGGGGGAACTATCGGCGTAGCCGTCGGCACGGGTGTAGGGAGTGAAGATAATCCCGCGTAGGTGCCGATGCACACGAACGGGGCGAGGACGATGAGCGCCACGTACAGGTTATAGCGCATCATCCGTTCCCGGCGATTGTTCTTGCGTTTCATGGTGCGATCCTCTCCTTCGGTTCAGAAGCCTGGTATCACTATAGAATGTGGCTTGCGTCCCGTCGCTGGATCGCCGTCAGGATCGCGGCATGACAAACGTCTAATTCCGCGTCATTAGCTGCCGCGAGTCATGGACGATTCTCGCCGTGTGGCATACTTGGCAACATTGTTTTATGATAATGGCGAGATTGGGCCTGATCGCATCTCCTCTGAGGAGGCTTCGCATGAGACGTGTGACCGCTGCATTGACCGCGCTGGCGGCGCTTACAGCGCTGCTAGTCGCTTTGCCTGGTGTTGTCCTGGCCCAGACGCCAACAGCGCAGCCAGGTTCGACGACTTACGTCGTCCAGGCGGGCGATGATTTGTATCGTATCGGCTTAAAATTCGGATTGACTACGAATGTGTTGGCACAGGCCAACGGGATTGTAAACCCCAACTTCGTTTACGTTGGACAAACTCTGACTATCCCGGCCAGTGGGAATCAGCCTTCGGCACAGCCAACCGGAACCTCAGCGACCTCTCAGACACCAGAAGCATCGGGTGTGCCAACCATCATACCGCTGCCCACCACCGAACAGACGGCCACTCCTAATGCAACAGCCACGCTGGTCAACTCGACGCTGGATGCGGGCATACTCGGCACGCCAACGCCCGTTGGTATACCACCGGTAGCCACGGTCGCACCCTCGACGCAGGTTGCACCTGGAAAGACAACCCCCGCCGGGACTTATACTGTGCAGCAGGGCGATAACCTGTACCGAGTTTCGCTCAAGTTCAACACAAATATCCTTGCTCTGATGCAGCTTAATAACATCTCCAACGCGAATTTAATTTACGTCGGCGAGGTGCTGACCTTACCAGGCGGTGCGCAGAATTCTGCAAGTGCCACGGGAACGGCCCCGGCCAATGCGGCCAGCAACGTTGGATTTGCCTTCGGCCTGACCGTTAATATGGCAGGACAGGATGCCAACGCGCTGACGGCCTCGGCCAAAGACCTCGGAGTAGCCTGGGTCAAAGTGCCGGTGTCCTGGCGCACGATGGAGATCACGAAGGGCAACATTGATGCCTCTGGACTCGACAATGAAGTGAACACGCTCAATGGTAACGGTCTAAATATTCTGCTGAACATCTCCGCCGCGCCCGACTGGGCACGCGACACAACTGCTGAAAGCGGGCCGCCCAAAGACTTCAACGATTATGCGAATTTTGTGGGCGCCCTCGCCGCGCGTTACAAGGGCAAGGTGCAAGCTTACGAAGTCTGGTCGCAGCCGAACATCCGTCGTGAGTGGAATGGCCGTCCGCTGAGCGCTGCCAGCTATGTCGAGATGCTGCGCCTGGCCTGGACAGCTATCAAGAAGGCCGATCCGGCGGCAAGCATCGTCAGCGCGGGATTGGCGCCTACGGGTTACAACGACGGCGTCAATGCCATCAGTGATCGTCTGTTTTTGCGCCAGGAATTTTCGGCGGGCCTGGCAAGCTATGCCGATGCAGTAGGTGTGAGGCCAGCAGGTTGGGCAAATCCGCCGGATAGCACATGCTGCACGGCTTCCGCAGGCGTCACCGGCTGGTTTAATGACCGCAGCTTCTATTTCAGGGACACGCTCAAGGATTACCGCGACATCATGACACAGGCCAACAGTGGTGGCACGTTCATGTGGATCACGGAATTTGGTTGGGGATCTGCCGAAGGCGTAGTGAGCGATCCTACAACGGTGGACAAGAACTTTGCCTTCATGACAATGGTTTCGCAGGCACAGCAGGCGCAGTACGTGACACGGGCTTTCGACATTGCCCGTGCGCTGGGCTACGTTGGCCCGACGTTCCTCTCCAACTTGAATGCCTGCCAAACGTTGAATGCTCAAGGCACCGGGAGCGATTTTTCGCCGTGCTACTATTCGCTGCTCAACACGAGCGGACAGCAGCGTCCCGTCTACGCGGCTGTGAAAAACGCCCAAAAGTAAGACCCCATAAGGAAGAACGGGCCTGCATCGCAGGACGACAATCTCAAGGGCCGGAGTTACATCCGGCCCTTTTTTTCGCGCACCTGGTCAAGCCAGCGTGAGCCGCTTACTGTCGCATCAGGGAAGCTTCGTGAAGCGGGCCGGCTGCTTTTTATGAGCATTCAGGCGCGGGTGCCCTGATGCGTGCTAACAGTTGCAGTATCGGTTTCGGACGTTTCAGGCTCGGAACCTTCAGTGGTTTTCAGCGCGCGCAACGTGAAGCTAAAAACCGGCCCATAGCCGTCTTCATTGGTGATCCCAACCTCCCCGCCAAGTTTCTCCACAATGCGACGCACAATGGAAAGGCCCAGCCCGTGCCCTTCCTCCTGGCCGTTGTGGAGTCGCGTAAAGGGTTTGAAAAGTTCTTTCTGCAATTCTACAGGAACCATGATGCCCTTATTGCGTATCCATAAGCGCACCATATCATCTTCAAGAAGGGTCGACCCCATAGCAATTTCGGGCGGCTGCTCTCCGTATTTCAGCGCGTTACTCAGGTAGTTCATCCAAACCTGTTCAACCCAGGGTGCATAACCCAGTACGTCGGGCCATTGGGCAGGGCCAGTGACCTGGGCATGGCGACTCTCGATCATCTCGCCCAGGCGTTTCTGTACCCGGTT
>DATGFK010000295.1:0-4569 GCA_035309185.1 Aggregatilineales bacterium | reverse complement strand
TACCGACCAACCGGGAGGACATCCTCGCGCCGGTTTCTATATTGCTCGACGTGACAGGCCCTTGTGCCTTACCCATGAAGCGCAACACATCGAGGGCTTCGGGGGGCAGCGTTTGAAGATTGTATGACAGCGGCATAAGTTCTTACCTGAGCGTTATTTGGGATAGATTGGTGATGTCTTTCAGTGTACCGCTTCTCTCATTGGAGACAAGTTTTTCCTTAATGGGCATGTCCAAGCCGAGAAACGAGACCAGGCTAATTTTGATATCCGGTTTGAAGGTAGAGCGCTGTTCTGCTAAAATTATACCAGCGCAAATTCAACCGAAGTCAAGAGTGGAGCAAGTTTATAGTTCACTCCAACGTCGTGTCGCATGACGCGACAATTAATCGGCTCGTTATAGCAGGTTTGCAACGTGAAATCAGATAGTCAAGAGGAATCCGGGCCCTCATCCGGTCAGAAGATTCTTGCTCATAGCGGCTACGTTGCCGTCGTCGGGAAGCCCAACGTCGGCAAGTCCACGCTGATGAATCGCATCCTGGGCGAAAAGATTGCGATTGTCAGCCCCAAGCCGCAGACCACGCGGCTGCGCCAGTTGGGCATCTATACCAAGGATGGCGTGCAGGCGATCTTCGTAGATACGCCTGGAATCCATCAGCCACGGCATAAGTTGGGCGAATTTATGCTAGCGGTGGCACGGGATGCCCTTCGAGACGCTGACGTCGTGGTTTTCGTGGTGGATTTGAGCGAGGCGCCGGATAGCGAAGACCGCAGGGTAGCCGACCTTCTGGCCGAAGCGCGCACAGGTGCGCCGGTTATCCTGGCGCTCAATAAAATTGACCGGCTGTCTCCGGATCGCCTCGCTTCTGCTGTGGAGTTGTATCGCGCACTCAGCCCCGAAGCTGATTGGGTAGCTCTGAGCGCAACCCAGGGCCGAGGCGTTGACGACTTGCTCAGTCGTGTCGTTGAAGAATTGCCTGCCGGGCCGCAGTTTTACCCCGAAGATCAATTGAGCGACACGGCACTGCGGGACATCACAGCGGAGATTATCCGTGAAAAGGTTCTCCTGAATACCGAGCAGGAGATCCCCCACGCCGTTGCGGTCGAGGTCGAGGAGTTCAAGGAGCGCAGCGATACCCTGACGTACGTTGGAGCGACCATTTACGTCGAGCGAGATTCGCAAAAAGGAATCTTGATCGGCAAGGGCGGCGCCATGCTCAAACGGATCAGCAGCCAGGCTCGCGTTGATATTGAAACCCTCGTAGGTACCAAGGTATACCTGGAACTGTGGGTCAAAGTGCTCAAGGATTGGCGTCGTGACGAGGCGATGCTGCGTCGCTTTGGTTATCGCTTGAGCCGATGACCATCAATTTTATTGGTATGTTAATGGATAAAGCAGTTCGGGAGGCGGAAAGACATCATGATTACCCTTGACGGTCAACAGCGTGCCAGTTTGCTGGATCGCTTGTTCCGACGGATCGGCAAGCTAGATGATGATACACTTGTACATCTGGACAACCTGACACGCGCTGCCGATGAAGGTGGCGTGGTGACTCTTCCCAGCGCATCGGCAACGTCGGAGAGCGAACGTCTAAGCCGTCGCTATTTCCTGGCGAGCCTGCTGGCTGGCGGAGTTTTAGTGGGTGGGGCCGGCGGTGCAGCCCTTGCAGCGCTCAATGACCGAGGAGTGCGGCATTGGCTGGGGCAGCAGGGTGTCATTCCCACCGAAACGCCAGAGCCTTCGACGGCTACGCCTGGGCCAAGCCCGACACCAACACTCCCCAATGAGGCAGTCAACCAAATTTCCGACCTCCAGCACCAGGTCACGCAGTTGATAGGCCAGCGCGATACGCTGGTTCAACAGGTTTCCAAGACCCAGGCGAACGCGACTAGCTTGCAGGCCAACAACGATCAGTTCAAGGCTTTGATTGATTTGTACAAAGAGCTTGAGACCGTAAATATTGACCAGGTGGTTACGGGCGCAATTGCGGCGCTTGGATTGCCTCTCCAGGCTGTAGATGCAGTCAAAGTTTCGCTTGGGGATGGTATCATCCTGGCTAGCAAAGTTATGCAGGGGATAGAAAACCAGATGCCGCTGATTTCCGCCGGGCTAGATTGGCTCGACCAGGAAGTTGGGCAGCTTGTTGTAGACCTTCGCGCCTTCCAGACCGCCTTGAAGGTCTCCAATACGCAAGATGTGGGCAACTTCATTACCAAAGTGCTAGAACTGCTGCCGTTTGGCGTGGGTGACGACGTAAAAAACACCATCCAGGCGATGGGCACTGTGATTGACGCGCTGCCTGTCCTCCTGGATAACGTCGCGGTGCGCGTGATTGAACCCGCCCGCCAATGGGCGGTTTCGGACAAACAAGGCGGGCTGTACGCAAGTCTGTTAAATCCCATGCGTACTCAAGTGTTAACTCCGGCTCAGCAAATGGTCGCCAATGCGCAAAACCTTAACAGCCTATATAATACCAATTTAGCGCAGCCTGGTCAGGCGGCGTTGGATCAGCGGAATAAGATCCGCGTCGAAATCACACAGAAAGCCGGGTCGTCGTCTCGATGAATGGGGCAGTTCGCATTCCCGCAGTACGCGCCGTCGTGACTTACGAAGGCCGCTACTTGCTGGCTCAGCATCATAACTATTTGCCAGAAACCATCGGCAAATGGGGCCTGCCCGGTGGCCGGATCGAAGCCTACGACGCCGATCTGGTTGCGGCGTTGCGCCGCGAACTGCACGAGGAGTTTGCCATGACTGCCGAAATTGTGGGCTTCGTGGCAATGTATACGTATCGAGACCGCACACACCAAATATTCCTGGCAAGGCCCCACAGCGTGGATTTTGTGATCAATGCCAACGAAATTCTCGGAACAGCCTGGTTGACGCTAGACGAAGTAGCGGAGTGGCATCGCTCAGGTCGCCTGCACACAGGCTTTGAGTTCCCCGCCATTCGCGCCAGTGTCACACGCTACGGCAAACTCCTACAAAACGAGATTTCCGCCCGATAACACCTTGAAGTCAGGTCAGGCGAACACCCGACCCCGGCCCCGCCGAATAGGTGGAGCTGGCCCGACTGCGGAACGGCAATATCAGGATTGCCCCGGCGATGAAACCGCCAATGTGCGCCCAGAACCCAACGTTGCCGTTCGGCGCCCCATCCAGGGCGGTAATCCCGGAGATGAATTGTGTGATGAACCACAGGCCCAGCATAACGTAGGCTGGAACGCTTCCCTGCTGGCCGCCGCCGGAGGTGAGTGAAAGCACCTGAACGGGTCGCCGTGGGTACAGCACCAAATATGCCCCAAGGACTCCCGCAATGGCCCCACTGGCGCCGATGCCGGCGGTATTCATTTCACCGATCAGCCGGGCCAGGACGAAACTCTGCGTGAGGCCTGCAACTACACCACAAAACAGATAGAACAGCAGATAAAGTATCGGGCCGAGCACATCTTCAATGTCGTCGCCAAAAATGTAGAGGAACAGCATATTGCCGCCAATGTGTACCCAGCCAGCATGGATGAACTGGGACGTGATCAGCGTCAGCCAGCCATGCAGTGAGCCGCTCAGCACGACGGAAGGCACTGCGCCCCAGTTTTGAATGAACTGTTCAAGCCGGGCGCCGGTGCCGAGGCTCAATTCGTAGAGGAAGACCAGCACATTTACCGCGATGAGTAACCAGGTCACGATTGGGAACCTGCGACCAGGCGTATCACTATCACTGATCGGAAGCATCGTATCCTCCCATTTGATCCGATTCCAATTACACATATTACATAGCAGACGGCGTCGATTGACAATGGGCGAATAGTACGCAATCTGGCATCGTTGCGTGGGTGCCGACCAGGACAAATCCTTTGGCCTGGCTGACGCTTCACAGACGAAGTTACATACGTATTGCATTTTTTGCGCAGTTGTCTACTATTAAAGTAGCAAACATCAACACCAGGGAAAGTACATAAGGCTCCAAGACCATCATGATCAAGAAGATTCCTATTTTTTGGATCGTCGTTTTCTCGCTGCTACTGACCAGTGCCGTTCCACTCGGCGCAATGGCTTACAGCGCGATCACGACAACCCAAACGAATGTCGAAAGCACACAAAAAGCCCAGCTTCAGGCCCGCGTCCTGGCTTATTCAGATACAATTGACCTGAAGTTCCGCTGGTTCCAGGATCAAACTTCGCTCGCTTCGGCTCAAGCGAAACAATTGCTGAATACTCCCTTATCTCAGGATGAAATAGATCAGCGGCTGCAAAACCTGGAACTCGATCCGACTGAGAGCGACGTTTACGGTCTGGATAAGTGGTACCGCGAAAACGGCAAAACGCCACAAATTGGAGATCCAATTGCCGACCCTTATGTCAGCAAAACGTCATATGACGCCAATACTGCGAAGATCAGGCATGATATCGCTACCGCTCAAGGCCTGACGCCGCTGTTCGCTGCGATAAAGAATAGCAATAATGGCACGCAGTGGGTTTATCTCAGTACCCCCGAAGGCATGATGGTGCTTTATCCCTGGGATGGCAACACGACCTACGGCGCAGGCTGGGAACCACAGGCGCAGGACACA
>DATGFK010000294.1:0-3902 GCA_035309185.1 Aggregatilineales bacterium | reverse complement strand
GAGGCAGCGCTTCGGATTATCTGACCCTGGCTTTGCAAGAAGGAATCACCTGTACGAATGAGGTTCGAGGAACAGGACTGAGTATCGTGGAGACCCTGGTGCATAATGGCGAGGGAATCCTCGTCATTCGTTCGCAAACGGCCCGCATCGAGATCGCCCAGGGCGGGCAGGTTCGCCGCCGTGACAACCTGGCCTACTTCCCTGGAACGCAGGTGTTCATCAACCTGTGGGGGCGTCCAGAGAAATGGATATGGGAATCCCTCTTGCCAGCATCCTGAATTTCAAGTATACTTATTTCAGCGAAAATTGCTGAAGTAGGATGCCATGCAACAACTATTGGTTACAGACCTGGCCCGATCCATAACCCCACTACCCTCCTTTCTGGCAACTCGTGTTTCTGGCAAGCGCTTCTGGGAACTGCTGCGCCCACGTATTACCTCATCCAATCCTGGCGAGTTCATCACCTTGAGTTTTGCTGGGATCGACCTGATGGACGGTTCTTTTGCCGACGAAGCCTTTGCAACGTGGGCCAGTTTGCGGGGACGGCGAGAAGCTGAGTTTTATCCCGTGCTGCTGTCGGATTTAAACGACACCTGCCGCGACAACCTGGAGATGGCGCTCAACACCCGGCCAGATCGGGAGAGCAAGCACCTGGAGCGTCTGCGTAACTGTGTCTTTCCAGTGATCAACAATGCCGAGGTTATTCTCCTGGGTAAATACGAGGAGAATGTGGCTGAAACCTTTGAACTGCTGCGGCGACATAAAACGCTCACGGCCAGAGAACTGGCTGACCGCATGAATCTCAATCTAAATGCGGCCAGCACACGATTGAAAACCCTGAGCGATCTGGGCCTTTCGCTGCGGTCGAGTGTTCACGATTCACAAGGTAAGCAGTATACCTATCATACATGGGAGTAATTTTTAGCGATGAGTTCAGCAAATTTTGGGGAACCAAGTGGATACCGAAGTTACTACCTTCGGGCAATCAACGAATATGCTCACGGCCTCAAACTGGTTGGCGGCGGCACCGGCCTGGGCAAGACCAGCGGGATCGGCGACCTGGTGAAAAGTGGTGACCTGGCGGATCGCAAAGCGATCTACGTCGCCAATCGCCTGCAGCTCGTCGACGCGATGTTCAAAGACCTGGGGCCAGAGGTGGCAGTCGTGCTGCCGCGCGATCTGGACGCCGTTCGCCTCACCTTTGCCCACCTGCGAAGCGGTCTTGAAGACCTGATTACCAGCCCAATCTTTGAGGGGAATGCAGACAGCATTGACCTGGCGGTTCTGCGCCGCCTGGTTCGGACACTGGATGAGATACTCAGCCCCAGCGATGGCGGATTCTTGTCGCGGTGGCAGGAAGAAGCGGCTGAGGATCACGCGCGTCGCCTCCTGAAGCAAGTGCGTACCGTGATCCTGACTGCCAAAGGTAAGTCAGCAAGGGATCATGCCTGGCTGCTCGATCACGCAGTCGTCCAGTCTCTGTTCCCATTCATCGCCTTCCAGCGACGGCCAGAGGCGCGGATTCTGCTGGTTTCGTTGCATAAGCTCTTCTATGGCTTTTTCGACGGCGAAGCCTCCTCTACTGCTGCAAACCTAGCCAACTACATTATCTTCGCCGACGAGTTCGACTTTCTTGAGAATGATCTCATTGGCCTGATCGCCCATTCTACCCAGATTGATGACCCGTTTCGGTTCGTCGAGTTCTTTTATCGAGAGATGCAGCGCCACAAGTGGCAGTTGGAAACCTACCCGGTCTCTGCCTCACCCGATATTCGACGGCGCATCGGCGATATCATGGAGGAGATTCAGCATCTGCAAACTACGGGAATCAACTATCCCAATATAAACCAGTTCACCAGCACGGAAAATCCCCAGGATGCGGCTATTTTCCGCACAAGCCACACGATCAGTTCGAGGCCGATTTATCTGTGCCAGACCGAGCGGGCATTTGACATTGTATGGCATCGGGAAGCTTGTGAGGTCGAGACTTTCAGCGCGCGCCAGCTATTCACAGCAGTATCGGCGGCCAGCGAACGTATCCTGACGCTCCTGAAGGAGCTTGAGGTCGAGGATCAACTCACGCATCATGGCCTGATCACGGACTGCTACCACAACACCACGTTTCCAGGGCAGATTGCGCAGGTCGCGCAATTCCCTCGTCATCGCCGAGCGCAGAAAACCCGGCTTGGCGCACTCCTGGATGCAGGCTACATCATGTACGATGTGCATGACATGGACAAAGCGACCGATCCGGAAGAAGTGGAACTGCGCAATCATGCCATCTACACAACACCGGAGACGTTCATGGCTACCCTGGCGGAAAATAACCTGGTCTTTGGTTTGTCGGCGACGGCTGATATTCCGCGATGCGTGAACCATTTCAGCCTGCCCTGGCTGGGCGCTAAAGAAGGCATCATCGTGGCGCTGCCGGATGAACACGACAAACGGATTGTCGCTGACCTCAACAACGAAAAGGCCGAGCGCCGGAATAATCAGCTTCGCGTTGTCCGGCTGACCGAACTGGATGGTCATAACAGCACCGAAAAGGAACTGCGACGTCTGATCAAAACGGCTTCTACCCTGGAAGGATTCGGCGAGGATACCAAAGAAGGCCATCTCAAACAGCGTGTCGAGCGCTTCTTTGCCAGCGTTTTGTGGGCTGCCCGTCAGGAGGAGTTTCCAGGCGAAGTGCAATCCCACTTAATGTTCCTGAATACCTACCGGCAGATCGAGTTTTTCTTTACGAGCGAAGCGCTTCGTCATAGTTCGCTGTATCACATCACGCCCCGTTCAAAGCAAGCTCTCTTTAACCTTTATGAGCTTGAGATCGCTCAGTGCCGGATGCTGGTAGTGTTCTATAATGCTGAGCAGGCAAAACGAGTGCGTCGCAGCGCGGAGTCCGAGCGTGAATTCAGCGCGCTGTTTCAGGAAGGGCTGCCGGTGATCGTCGTGACGCAATACTTGTCTGCCGGAAATGGGGTTAACCTCCAGTACAAGTTGGCTGATGGCCGGGAGCGAGATTTCCTGAATTTGCACCTGTTGGAAGTACCCTACTACTATTTCAATCCGCCATCCGCGGACGATAGCCATGAGGAGCGCAGCGCCAAACTCAAGGAAAACCTCTGGTATCTGGCTAAGCTCCATGCGGCGAAATACCTGAGCGAGAGCGAGTTCATCGCCAAACTGGGCACGATTCACCAGCCCCAGGACTGGAACCAGGCATACCAGCATCATCCTCGCATGTACGCAGACTACCAACTGAATACCGTATCGGCCCTTATCCAGGCGCTTGGTCGCATCGAGCGCGTCTGGGCGCCATTGTCTGACCAGACAGTTATCCTCTGCCGGGAAGCCTACCATGCCTTCCAACAGTTCCTGGCTCCTGAGTTTGATACCATCCGGGAATCGCGTGAAAGCCTGATTTCGCAGAACGTGCGCCAGGTCTTTGCGCAGATCGCCGAGCAGGTTACTGAACAAGAGCGCGCCATTTGGCGCAGCCGCGATGGACTCCTGGCACGGGTAGATCAGCGCTGTCGAGAAAAGGTGGATGAACTGCTGGATCAGTTTGAAGCAGTCCGACATGGCGAGGATACAAAGAATACCCGCTTCCTCTGGCGGCGCTTGCGCGAAGCCTGTTTGAAGCACGACTTCGCCGACGAAACGCTGCGGGATTTTAGCTGTGTATTCAACTCGCGACACCTTCAGGACGGTATCGTATATCTAACCCCTGATCGCGAAACGATCCCGGCCAACCTGGCTCAGCCGGATTCGTACTACTGGCGGCTCAATGCCGCCTATGACGTGATCGCCGACAACCACGTCATCCGCGATTATTTCATTAAACAGGGCTACGAACTCGATTTCAGCCTGGATCAGCAGTCTGCTTTAGTGCCATACTGTTA
>DATGFK010000293.1:0-2779 GCA_035309185.1 Aggregatilineales bacterium | reverse complement strand
AACGCGCATATGATGACGCCGCGCCTGGCCGCCGATCACGGTACACTTGCAAGCATTTTTCACACGGAGAGGTTTTAATTTCATGGCATCGATTGACCCGACCGCTTTGGGTGCAGAGGCCCCGCACGCCGACGTAGAGATATTCAGCCCGCTGGACAGGCTGCTGGCGCGCGCTTACGCACTCAACTGGGAACATATCTTTTACGTCGTCATGTTTGTGATGGCCGTGCTGACGCGCTTCGTCAATCTGGGCGACCGCGTCATGAGCCACGACGAGAGTCTGCACGTCAACTATAGCTACGGCCTGTATCACGATGGACATTTTGAGCATACCCCACTGATGCACGGCCCACTGCTGTTCCACATGACGGCGCTAAGCTTCTTCCTGTTCGGTGACAGCGACTTCAGCGGTCGAATCTATCCAGCGCTGCTGGGCGTCATCATGGTATTGATGCCGCGCCTCCTCTTTGGCCGCTGGCTGGGAAAGCTCGGATCGGCGGTGGCGTCGATTCTGCTATTGATCAGCCCGATGGTTCTGTTCCACAACCGATATATTCGTGAGGATACGCCGTCCATCTTCTTCACGCTGCTGATGGTGTATGCTTTCTTTGCTTACGTGGACGGCATTAAACCCAAACAAACCCGCTACTTACTACTTTTGAGCGCGGCAATGGTCCTCTCGCTGGCCTCTAAAGAAGTCGGATTCATGTACATTGCCGTCTTTGGCCTGTTCCTGACCATTTTCTGGCTGATGCAGATCATACAGGGCATTCGCAAAGGTGAAACTGCGCCAATTGTCGGCTGGATTATCGGTGGGGTCGTCGGCGTGATCGCGATTGCTGGCGTGAGTTATGAACTCGGCCACCTCACGGCAAACCTGCTGGCGGCCAATGTGGTCGTCTCACCCACGTTGCTGATCGCCGCGTATGTGTTCCTTTTTGGCGCCATTGCGTTCCTATTGCTGGCACGTAGTGATGGCCCTATGCATAATTTGTTGGCCGCCGTTGGCGATAATGCGCGCTCGCTGTTCAATCTGACTGCCGCAGGTCTGATTATTGGCACGGTAGGCGCGCTTGGAATGACATGTATCCTGAGCATTATCGAGGGCAGCGCCAGCACCGACCCTGCCATCGTCCAGTCTCATGAGATCTCCTGGATCTTTGCGCTCGTGGGCGCCTTGCTGTTCGTCGTGTTGGGTACAGCGCTATATCACTTCACGTCTGGTCGCTGGTTGGCTGCTGCGCTGATTGTGATACTGCTAGGGGCAGGCTTGCTGCTATTCGTACCCATGCCCTTCTTGCTGCGACTCGTCATCGAGATCGCTATATTTGTGGGATTTATTGCCCTTATCCTGTGGAAGCGCAGCCCGGTTCGCTTACCCTGGGGAAGTATACTCATCGTATTCGCGGTCGGAGCCGTGTGGTGCGCTGGCCTGACTTACTTTGAGGAATCGACGCGAAATGTAGAGAATCCGACGGTTACGGCTCCCGCGACCAACCCTGACGGCACACCCAACACCAATCGTTACGATGACATCTGGATTTATGGCGCGTGGGTGATCGGAGCAGCGGCAGTAGGTGGCATCCTGGTGCTGCGCTTTGCAACGCCATTTTTTGAGGAAATGCGCCGTTACCCAACTTTTGACCTGTTGATCCTCTTGGGGACGATGATCCTGCCCTGGTTGGCGGCGTTCCCCGTCTATAAAGCGGGCTATCCACTGGGCGACAACTCGGTAACTGGCGACGCGCTTATTGCCAGTTTTAAGGCATTAATGCCTTTTGTAGCCGTTAGCCTGGTGGCAGGATTATGCTGGGACCCCGGGCGTTGGATCGCGTACGCGGCAACGTTTTATGGCCTGTTCGCCTTCTTTTATACGACCATGTTTACCAACGCGAATGGCCTCGGCACGGGTCTGATCGGGTCTCTGGGCTACTGGCTAGTGCAGCAAGGCGTGAGGCGCGGCAGTCAACCGCAATACTACTATCTGTTAGTGGAACTCCCTGTCTATGAGTACCTGCCGGTGATCGGCGCGAGTGTAGCCGGAGTTGTCGGAATGCTGGGCCTGTGGCGTTTTCGGGCGGCCCGTATTGCCGAGTCCGCCGTCTCTAACGTATACACAGCCGAGGGTGAAGGCGTTCTACCTGTAGAAGGATTTGCGGAGACGCCAGCCGTTTACGAAACGCCTGAGGCAGTTGAATTTTCTGCGCCGACTATGGCGCACAGCGTCGAAGACATGAATACGCTTCCTCCTCTGCCGGATGCAGAGGGTCAATGGCAGCCACTTGTCGCTTCTACACCGGCGCAATCAGAAGATGAAATAACGCTCAACCAGGACATGGTGAGCAGTGAAAATGGGGAATCTCCCGTTTTTGATCCCGCTTACGCAGTCGAGGTTACACGGCCTCGAGTGTTGCATGAAATTCCGGAAGAAGAAAACCTCAGCCGCCTGCCTTTCCTCCCCTTTGTCGGATTCTGGGGCGCGATGCTGATCATGGCCTTCACGATGGCGGGCGAGAAGATGCCCTGGCTGACGACCCACCTGACGGTTCCGTTAATATTCATTACCGGCTGGTATATCGGGCTTGTGCTGGCAAAGGTCGAGCGTCCTGCCTTCACCAAACAGGGCTGGATCCTGATTGCCTTGACGCCGATCTTCTTGATTGCGCTGGCAAATGTCATCGGGCCATTCGTGTTTGCTTCCAATAATCTCGGCACGTCCAACAGCTTCGGGCCGTTCGGCGGGCTGGAGCGTGACCAGTTGTTACAAACATTCACGTGG
>DATGFK010000292.1:0-3441 GCA_035309185.1 Aggregatilineales bacterium | reverse complement strand
CCGTTGTGGTCAGGATAGCCTTGATACGCGCAGGAGTCAAACCACGATTGGCCTCCAGCATCTGGGCGACAACCGACGAGGCGATAGCCACCGACACGGATGTGCCATCTACGTGCTGGTGATGGGAATCGATCAGTTTGTAAGAGTCCAGACGAGACTGGAGCAGCGCCCGCACCGGCTCGTCCGCGCGCAAGGCGGCCAGTGGCGCCAGGCGTAGCTTGAACATACCTCTCGCAAGGTTCCGGCGCAGTGCGCGCCTGTCATTGGGGGCCAGGTCAAACAGCGCCGCCAGCGTTGTAGCCTGGAGCGCCATGTCCGATCCCGGTAGGATCGGCGACGCGATCCAGCGGCCCGGCGCGACGATGTCCGGCTTGGCCGATCCATCGTGTGCGAGGCCGTAGCTATTGGGGTAGATCCGCCAGCGCATCACGTCCACGCCGTTCTGGTCGTCGTACGCGCCAACAGTGATCGCCTCCGGGGCGCTGGCCGGGGGAAGGAGATGGCCGGAGCCACTGTTGCCAGCCGCCACGAGCACCGTGATCCCGGCTTCAGACAATTCCCGCACGGCACGATGCAGTTCATGATCCTGATCGTCACTTGGCGCGTCGCCACCAACGGAGACGTTGAGGATGCGGACGCCAAAACGCGCGTGGTTGGCGAGAAGCCAGCGCATTCCGCGTAGGATGTCCGGTTCCTTGATCTGCCCACGTGGATTCGTTACTGAAATCAGCACCAGCCGAGCATCGCTGGCAATCCCCCGGTAGCGTCCGCCGGACGTGCGGCCATCGCCAGCCGCGATCACGCTGGTCATCTGGCCGTGCCAGCTAAAGTTCGAGGCGGGCGGCAGTTTCTCGCTTTCAGTAATCGCTTCCGTCGAAGCGTTAACGTGCCGTATGACGCGCCCTTGCAAATCGGGATGCGGATAGAAGCCCGAATCAATGAACGCCATGACCACGCCGCGTCCGGTGTAGTCCGGCAGTGCGCCGGTACGTTCCGGCACGGAAAGCACTGAGACTCGCTCCGGCTGTGGCGTTGGATAGCTGCGTCTAAACAAGGGGTCTGGCTCTGGTCAGGACTCCCGCAACATCAGCCCTTCTGTTGCACATCTGGGCGGGAGATGCTTTGTTATGCCGCGCGAACAAAGGCCGCGAAAAGTGCGTTCATGGCCTCGTCGGTTTCGATCAGACTTTCAGGATGCCACTGCACACCCACTATGAAACGCTCGCCCGGCGCCTCAATCGCTTCGATCACGCCATCGGGGGCGTAGGCCGCCACGGTGAACCCGCCGCCGACGGTGGCGACAGCCTGGTGGTGGAAGCTGTTGACGTGCGCCTTACCGCCCAGGATTTGCGAGAGCCGCGTACCCGGCACGGTGGAAATCTCATGGGCAACGTAGCTGCGAGGCTTTTCGGGGAAATACTGGTGGCGAATGGAGTCCGGCCACTGCTCCGAAAGGTCTTGCACGAGCGTGCCGCCCGCCGCCACGTTGAGTGTTTGTACGCCACGACAGACTCCCAGAAGAGGCTTGTCGCTTTCAAGCGCCCAACGGGTCAGGAGCAATTCCGTTTCGTCGCGCAGCTCGTCAATGCCCTCGGTCTTGGTGTGCGCATCCTGGAGATAACAGGCCGGGTTCAGATCGCCGCCACCGGCCATGAACAAGCCGTCCACGCGATCAAAGAGGCCGCGCAGCGTATCCAGGCCAAGCGCAAGCGGCAATATCACCGGCAGCGCGCCGCTCGCTTCCAGGGCCGCGATGTAGGGGCGGCTCATGGCAAAGCGCGGCGGAAGTTTATCGGGAGAAGACGTATCGAAGAAGCCGGGGATTCCGATCAATGGTTTGTTGGGAATAGGACACCCCCTCACTGAGATCATTAAGAGCAGTTGATGAAAGTATTGGATAAGCATTAAGTATAAACAAAAAGGGGCCGATTGAGTAGAACCTTGAGCACGTTGGGGCAGACTACTGGAGCAGGGCGATGTCCTGCACACTGATGCGCTTATCAATAACCGGCGGGAAGCAGCCCCCGGTCAGGCTGCAAGCCATATAGGTCAACGAGAGATCCACGCTGGAACTTCCAGGCTCCGCCTTGATCGGCAGGCGCAGCGTCACCGGCCCATCCGGGTAGATGGGAAAAGGGGCATCGAAGCCATCTACAGCCATGTTTGTGGCCGTTACGCTATCAGTCAGGTTTCCGGCGGATTGTGCGCCGCCCGTTAATTCGAGAAGCGTTGGCCTGCCGACACCATCAATGCCATTTCGCGGCAGATCTTTGCTGTACAGGTGAAAGGTTGCGTCGAGTGGTTTGTAGGTCGCCGCCAGGTAAGTTTGGCCGGAAGGGTCCCGTTCCAGGTCAATGTCAACCTGGACGTGGTTCTGCGTGAATGAATTGAGCCGGGAAAGGCGGTCAAATTGTCCATCCATGCTTGAATCCGCGGCAGACGCTGAACGCCACAACCAGAATATTCCCGCGACGCTCGCTGCAAGAAAGATCACGATAACAATCGTGATCTTTTTGCGCATCAATAGCACAGTCCCTTTGCCTTCCACTAATTTTTCCGGGGCGCCCACTGTCGCAGGAAATCGTAGACTTGCTGCTGAGTCATCGAACGGGCATCGGCTAACTCACCGGCGCCGGTTGTTTCGATGACTTTGCTGTTTTTGTCGAGGATCACGACGGCAGGAATGCCGTTGACAATCGGATTGCCGTATTGGTTTGCAACGTCGAGATTTTTGTCCCACTGTCCCACGTCAATGGTCACCAGATGGTAGTTCTGTGCCAGGAACGACTTGATGGGTTCTTTATCGTAGTACATCGAGAGGACGCGGCAGTCCAGGCACCAGTTCGCGCCAAAGTCGAGCAGAACGTATTTGTTGTCCTGCCTGGCCTTCGCGAATGCGTCCGCAATATCTTTATGCGGATCGGCGCTTTCGTTGTAGGGCATGTTATTGGCAGACGGCTGTGCATCTGCGGCCTGGACGGTTGGCGTTGCGCCCTGGCCCTGGTCAAGGCCAAGATACGCCGGTATGACATCACAGGCCGAGAGAGCGATCCCCAGCACGAGCAACAGCGGTAAGTTTTTCCGAAAAATGATTGCCTGGCGCATATTGATCCGTCCCCCAAATCCAATTATATAGCATAGTTACTCAAAGTATGGCGTTTTAACCGCTAGACCTTGAGTCTTAACCTACGCCCGTTAAGTGGTTCACCCAAGAGTCAACCACTAACTGGGCGGGCGGATACACTACGAGTACCCGTTTTCTTGCCGCCAGGCTTGATGGCGACGATCTAAAAGTGTCTTGACTGCCTCAAGGGAACGACAAGCTGCCAACTCCTCATCGTGAACTCGATCCGCTATATTGCGCGCCCCGACCCCATCGGCATTGCCGTGATAAGCACAGACTTGACAGCAGAACGTCTGCTGATCAGGTCGGTTCGCATG
>DATGFK010000291.1:0-11752 GCA_035309185.1 Aggregatilineales bacterium | reverse complement strand
CCAAAGCGAACATGGATAACTCGTTTATCGTAATGACCGTTATGACCTTCCCAAATCAAGCGACGAACATCTATCGAAAATTCCTGACGGGGGCCAAAATGCACACGTTCGACATAGGCGTTGTAAAAGTGCTGACCAATTTCTGGCAACTGTGAGAATGAATCCATACCCTAAAGCTTGTCTTCAGGCAGCGCATTTTCTTCGTTGAGAAGTTCCAAAACCTCCTTGAGGTTTTTGCGTAGTTCTTCGAGTGTTGCTCCGAGGCTGTGAGCGCCGGGAACATCCGGCACGATACCGACATAGAGTTGTGTTTCTGGGTCAAACTCAACAAAAGCCGTAAATGTCCGCATTATCTGAATCCCTTCTCTTATCTAATTCGGGACGGCCTTGCGTGCTGCCTGCCATGCCTCCCATTGGCCCAGGCCATCGTAGGCCGCATATTTATAGAGGTCGGCAAGCGTGGGGTAGTTGTACACGGCGCGGATAAAGGTATCAATCGTCCCACCGTCGGAAACCACCTGCGCGCCGATGTGGATCAACTCTGAGGCCAGCTCGCCGATCTGGTGGGCGCCCAGCAGGCGTTTGTCCTCCGGTGAAAAGATCAGTTTGATCATGCCGTGTTCATCGCCGATGATCTGGCCGCGTGGGGATTTCTCATAATAGGCACGCCCAACCAGGTAAGGAATGCTTTTTTGCTGGCAATCGTCTTCCGAGAGGCCGACCATCGCAATCTCTGGAATGGTATAGACGGCCAGTGGGAGCGTGGGCGATATGTTTTCCTTGTAGTGAAGTCCGAAGGCGTGAACCATCGCCACGCGCGCCTGCTCCATAGACGTAGAGGCCAGGGCTGGGAAGCCGATCACGTCCCCGGCGGCGTAAATATTCGGGATTGAAGTCTGGTATCTTTCGTTGACCGGGAGCAAGCCCCGTTCTCCAAGCTGGATTCCGATGGCTTCCAGGCCCAGCATTTGCGTGTTGCTTTTGCGGCCCGCCGCAAACAAGGAGATTTCGCATTCGAGCCGTTCTCCGCCACGCAAATAGAGGTGCGTGTGTTGCTGGTGGGGGTGGGGATCGACTCTCACGACACGCTCATTAAAAATGAAGCGCAGATCGAGCTTTTCCAGGCGTGCCCGAAGGGCCGCCGCGATCTCGTGATCGGCAAACGGCAGCAGCCGATCACGCGATTCGACCAGAGTCACCTGCACGCCAAGCGCCGCGAATATCGAGGCGTATTCGCAGCCGATGACCCCGCCGCCAATGACCGCCATCGTGCGTGGAATATGATCCATTCTCAGGATCGAATCCGAATCGTAAATCAACTGATTGTCGAAGGGCACCTCCGGCGGGTGATGCGGTGAGGAGCCTGTCGCAATGAGGATAAAGTCACCTTCCACTTCACTTTCGCCGCCGGATGGGGTCTGCACGCCGACAATGTTTGGCGTCTTCAGGTGGGCTTCGCCCCAGATCACGTCAACCCTATGGCGCTCCAGGTTGCGGCGCACCAGATCGCGTTCGTGTTCTACAACCTGGTGTTCGCGGTGAAGAAAATCCTTCATCGTGAGACCTTCACGTAGCGAATAATCTATTCCGTACAGGCCGCGCTGCCGGAGGCCCGAAAAATACAAGGCGGTCTCCCGCAGCGTTTTGGAGGGTACGGTACCCGTGTTGATGCCCGTGCCGCCCAGATTTGCCCGTTCGATGACCGCCACGCGCTTGCCAAAATAGGCAGCTTGCGCTGCGCCTTTTTCGCCCGCCGGGCCGGAGCCGATCACGATTAAGTCATAATGTGTCGCCATGCGCGGTACCTACGTTTGATTAACCAAATGGTGTAATCGTGGATTATAGGACAGGAATCAGAAACGCACACCTCTGCTATAATCAGGAAGGTTTGACCTGAACAAAAATGCAGTTACGACGAGCAACGAGATTAGGGTTAGGATGGGCGAGAAATTGGCTGACGCATTACGGGAACGACGCGAATCCGTTGAAAGAATCATCCAAAAGCTCAAGGAACTCGATCAGGCGGTTAAATCATATAACGAGGAAGAGACGGCGCCATCTTACCCTGTGCATCGGGTGGCGTCCATTCTGAGTCGAATCACAACCTTTTCAGACATGTTGAAATGGGCCAAGAAAAATTTCGATCAGAGCGACGTGCTTCTGCTCGAAACCAAGTTCAAGACCAAACTGCGCACCCATCCGGAACGTGAAGAAGATGCCAATTATTGCCGATTGGTGACGCTTATCCTCTATTTGATGGCAACCACACAGACTGCCAAAGTCTACGGCGACTTCAGCCACCGTGCCATTAGCGATGCGTTTGCCACCCACCTGGATATGTATCACACGTTGCACCTGCTGGAAATTGCCTGTCATCTCGGCGAAGTCGCCCTTCAGATTTACGTCATGAAAGCGAACATCGCTGAGATTCTGGCGAATTGCCAGGATGCGCCCCTGAGTGAAGCACAGGAAAAGGCACTGGCGCGGCTTTGCCTGCTGCCAGAAGATGGGCTGCCGCTCGAAGACAATACACCGCTGTTCGACCTGTGCTTTTCAATAGCGAATGAGAGTAGCTTTTCCAGTAATGGCAGCGAAAAACCCGACAAGGCGAATCCATTTGTGACAACGGTTACTCGGCGCGAAAATCTTTCTACCATTTCAGACGCGGTGGATAACTTTGCAAAAGGATCGCCCGCACTCATGCAGCGCTATAAAACTATGACCGAGGAACCCTATTTCCGCAATGGCAGGCCGGTGAGGCATCGCGTCCCTTATTATGCCCCCGACCTGAGTCTGAGCCTGAGCCTGCGCAACGTGATTCGCGTGGCGGACATCAAGAGAACCGCCATCGCCTCGCCTGCCCTGATAGACAAACTGACCGAACTATGGCAAATATTCCTGCCCATGCACATCGATCTGGCTGAAATGGCAGACTTCCAGTAGGCTGGCATAGGCATCTCAAGGATTTTTCCATGAATGACAAAGGCACAGACGCCGACGTAATCGTCGTGGGGGCGGGATTGGCGGGACTGGTCGCCGCTGCCGAACTGGCCGACGCAGGGCGTAGGGTCATCGTGGTGGAGCAGGAGCCTGAAGCATCGCTAGGCGGACAGGCCTTCTGGTCCTTCGGCGGCCTGTTCCTGGTCAACTCGCCGGAGCAGCGGCGGCTGGGCATTCGAGATTCACACGACCTGGCTTTGCAGGATTGGCTGGGCAGCGCGGGCTTTGACCGCGCAGAAGATGCGTGGCCGCGTCGCTGGGCGGAAGCCTACATTGACTTTGCGTCCGGCGAGAAACGATCCTGGCTGCACGCGCAGGGGGTACGCTTTTTTCCGCTTGTTCAATGGGCGGAGCGAGGCGGCTATCTGGCAACCGGACACGGCAACTCGGTGCCGCGTTTTCATGTGACCTGGGGAACCGGGCCGGGGGTACTGGAACCCTTCATCCGGCGGCTGTGCGAGGCCGAACAGCGCGGACAGGTCACGTTTTGCTTCCGGCACCGCGTCACTGGCCTCAGCGTGACGGGAGGTGTGATTGACGGCGTCCAGGGTGAGGTGCTGGAGCCGAGCGGTGTCGAACGCGGCGTAGGCACTTCGCGTGTTGTCGTTGGGGACTTCAGGCTGCGCGCTCAGGCGGTGATTGTCACGTCTGGCGGCATTGGTGGCAACCACGACCTGGTACGGGACAACTGGCCCCAAAACATGGGGCAGCCGCCCCGCCGTATGTTATCGGGTGTGCCCGATTACGTGGATGGCTATATGCTGGGCGTTGTCGAAGCCAACAACGGCCACGTCATCAACCGGGATCGCATGTGGCACTACCCGGAAGGGATCGAGAATTACGCCCCGATCTGGAGTCAGCATGGCATCCGTATCTTGAGCGGGCCTTCCCCGTTGTGGCTGGATGCGCACGGCCATCGTCTCCCGGCACCGCTGTTCCCTGGCTTCGATACCCTGGGTGCGCTTCAATATATCGCGATGACTGGATATGATCATTCCTGGTTCTTGCTCAACAAGCGCATTATTGGACATGAATTTGCGCTGTCCGGCTCGGAGCAGAATCCCGACCTCACAGGCCGCAGCATCCGCAAAGTCCTTAGTCGTGTATTGCCCGGTGCGGTTGGCCCGGTACAGGCTTTCCAGGATCGTGGCGTGGATTTCATCGTCAAGAACACGCTTCCGGAACTTGTCCAGGGCATGAATACGCTGGCCGGCGAAGCGCTGATTGACCTGGCCGCGCTTGAATACGAAGTAACGGCGCGTGACCGGCAGATTGATAACAAGTTTGGCAAGGATGCGCAGATCACGGCGATCCGTGGCGCGCGGGCCTATGTGGTGGATAAGGTGATGCGCGTCAGGAAACCTCATGCCCTGCTCGACCCGGCGGCTGGCCCCTTGATCGCCGTGCGGCTGTCGATCCTGACGCGCAAAACACTGGGCGGGATCGAGACAGACCTTTCGGGCCGTGTGTTGCGCGCGGACGGCCAAGCGCTGCCCGGCCTGTATGCGGCGGGCGAGGTGGCGGGCTTTGGCGGTGGCGGGATGCACGGCTACCGCGCCCTGGAAGGCACCTTCCTCGGAGGCTGCATTTTCTCCGGCAGAACAGCAGGCCGGGCCATCGCCAAAGAGATCGTGTGAGGGCGGTTCAGGTCGCAGCGCGGATGTTGAGAATATCGCCGTCCTTGACGATGTATTCCTTGCCTTCAAGGCGCATCTGGCCCAGGCGCTTGACCTCCGCCATATTCCCTGCGGCCATCAGATCGGCGTACGGCGTGACCTCGGCGCGAATGAAGCCCCGGCTCAGGTCGGTGTGGATGGTTCCCGCCGCTTCCTGAGCCGTTGCGTTAATGGGGATTGTCCAGGCGCGTACCTCGTCTTCTCCCACGGTGAAAAACGAGTGGATGTGCATCAAATCATAGGACTCGCGGATGACGCGGCTGGCGCTCGGTTCGCTGATGCCATATTCTTCCAGGAACATCTTCTGGTCGTCGCCTTCTAACTGGGCGATCTCGGCCTCAACGCGGCCTTGCAGGCTAACCAGCCGGGTATGTTCGTGGGAATAGCTCATAATGTCTTCGGGATCGCGGTGTGTTTCGCCGGTATTGAAGATGATCAGCATAGGCTTGAGCGATAGAAGCCCGTAGCCGCGCACAATCCGCTGCTCTTCTTCGGTCACGTCCAGGTCTCGCAGGGGCTTCATGTCGTCGAGGTGTTTCTTGAAGCGTTCCAGGACTGCGGATTCGGTCTCGTGAGCCGCCTTATTGACGTTCTTGCCCTTTTTGAGTTCTTCGACGAGCCGCTCCATGCGCTTTTCAATGGTGATCAGATCGGAGAGCAAAAACTCAGACTCGACGGTATTCACGTCGCGCGCCGGATCAACGCTGCCTTCGGGATGGGGTACCGTGTCGTCCTCAAAAACCCGCGCGACGTGTACGAAGCCATCCACCTGCTGCAACTGGTTGCGCAGTTCTCCGCCAATGCCACTTGCGCCGATGCTCTTCTCCAACCCACCGATATCCGTATAGGTGATGGTGGCGTAGATCGTCTTCTTCGGCTTGAACATGGCGCTCAAGGCGTCAATGCGTGGATCGGGAACCGGCACCACCGCCGTATAGACTTCCATTTTTCCGCTGCTGACGGCCCCCGTGGGCCGGTTGCTGCGCGTAAGCGCGTTAAAGATCGTGGTCTTGCCACTGTTGGGTAAACCGATGATGCCCAATCGCATGAGAGTTCGCTTCCTGCCTGGTGAATTTCATCCAAAACACCGGGCCAGTATAGCGCAGATGGCGTGCTTTGCTCAGGGCGAAGTTAGCTGAAGAAGGGCATCACATACCTCGGCTTGTCCAGACATACACGGCAGCGGTGGGCGTCCCTGCCGTCCAGTCGAAAAGCCAATGCGCATCGCTGATTGCCATATTCACGCAGCCGTGGCTCATGGGAAAACCGAACTCGTCGTGCCAGTAGGTGCCATGTAACGAGATTTCGCCGTCAAAGAACATGACGTAGGGAACAGAAGGCAGTGAGTAGGCATCGGGCGTCCCCATCGCCCCGGACATGTCGTCGGTCAGGAAACGACCCCAGATGTGGAATAATCCCAGGCGCGTCTGATGAGACGATACGCCCGACGAGATCAGCGTCGCGGCGACAAGCCGATCTCCGTCGTAAGCGGTGAACATCTGCTGGAACAGATCAACGGCTATCCAACGCCCTTGCACGCCATCCGGACGCTGAGCGGGGATCACGCGGGCCACGGCATCGCGGCGCAACCACTCGCCCGGCCCAACCAGGTACCAATCCCAGCCGCCCGCGTTGACCGTTTTGTAAAGGTACACTCGCGCATAGCGGGGCAGAATCGGCTGCTTCGGATCGGAGTCCCAGCCCGGCAGGGGACTGGGGCGGATGCTGGTGACCATGAACGCCATCGGGAAGGGCAGCGGATGGCCGATCAGCACGCCGCTGAAACTTGAGGCGATGTGTGCCGGCGGCTGGCTGTACTGCTTCACGGTTGCCCCATCTACCGCGATAGACGGGACATTCGGCGCGGGGTTCGCAGCGATGGTCGCCAGGAGTGCCTGGTACTGCTCGGCAGGCAGGCCGTGCGAGCAGCCTGGCGCGTCTATCGCATACAAACAACTATCCGCAGAGACTGACACCGGCGCGGCAAACGACGCCAGGAGAAAGAAAGCTGCGAGCACAGCCCTAGTCTTGTTCATTTCGCGATCCTTCCGATAAGTCATAGGGGTAGTGTAGGTCAGGATAGCGATGAGTTCTGGCTGGACAGGCAACGCATAGACATTGCCCGGACTACGGATCCCCTCCTATTTGCGGCCAGACGCTACAGTCGGAACGACAAGGATTGTTTGATCACGTGATAAAACGTCGATCAACTTCGTGTTTTTGCCAGGAATTGTCGGCCAGAATCTCCGCAACGGTTTCCAGCGCTTGATGAATCTCGGCATCGCTGTTGTAGAAGTGAGGCGCAAAGCGGATTCCGGCGTTGGGGCGGTAGTCAACCAGGATATTTCGCTCAATTAATTCACGTGATACAGCGTAGGAATGCTCTGGCTTGAGCGTGACGGTACCGGCACGTTGCTCTGGGATATGGGGGGAATTAATTGTGTATCCCGCACGCTCGGCCCACTCGATAAGCAGGGCGGTCTGGTGCAGGGACTTACGCCGGATGGCTTCAACCCCCACCTTGGCTATTACGTCAATGCCGGGTTCGTTTGCATACAGGGAGGGAATGGCCGGTGTACCATTCAAGAATCGAAAGGCATCCTCGCGAAAATCAATCTCGTCCACATCAAAGTCGAACGGATGCTGATGGGCCATCCAGCCAGTGAGCTTGGGCTTTATTGTCTTGAGATAATCTGGACGCGCATACAAAAATACGCCGCCCGGCCCACCGCACATCCACTTCAACACGCCGCTCACGTAGAAATCCACGTCCAGATCGGTAACGTCTACAGGGATGATCCCCGTGGCATGGTATCCATCCAGGATCACTTTTGCCCCAACAGCATGGGCCTTTTCGATGATCGGTTTCACGTCCAGGATGTAGGCACTCCGAAAGAGTACGTGCGAAATGGGTACCAGCAGCGTCCGTTCATCAATCGCATCAACGATCTGCTGCACATCCACACTGATACCGTCTTGACTCTTGACCATGCACACTTCGACGTGCGGAGGCAGCATCCCACGCAGCACGTAATAGACCGATGGGAAAATGCCTTCTTCGATCACGACTTTGTTGCGCCTACCGTCGAAATCGAAACAACTGAGCAGAATCCCTTCGGCCAGGGAAATATTCTGATGCATAGAAACGGTATTCGGCGCGGCCCCGACGATGGCTGCAACCTTGTTGCCCAGCCTGACATTCATGTCCCACCAACCCTCGCCCCAGGCGCGGACTCCGCGCGCCGCCCAGGTATCGGCATAAGTGCGCAGGCTATCGTAAACGGCGCGAGGCATCGCACCCAGCGAGTTACTGATGAGATAAGTTGTCGTCTCAAGGATAGGAAATTCGCTGCGCCAATGAAGCAGCGGATCGTCAGTCTTCTGGTTGAGCGTTTTGTCGTGCTCTTGCATGGATAATTTCTATTCCCCGCGCGCGTAGGCGACCAGATCAAATTTGTCGTCACGCATTTGCGCCTCGCTGAGCGGTTTCCCGTCGCGCAGGATGAATTCAAGCGCATCCATGTCACTATCGGCGTTGCAGCCCGCCGCCGCTTTGAGTTTGCCACTCTGCACGTAGCAAGCCACGAACTGAAAGTTCTCTTTTTCCAACGGGGAGTCGGGCAAATCGCCTCGATAGATAATCGAATCCCACTGTTCGGCGTGGCCTACGTAGCGCAGTTCTCTGCCCCATTGGGCTGTCCAGAAAAAGGGCACGTGGCGGGCCACATCATCCTGCTGACCGAGCATATTGTGCGCCGCGATGATGCCATGCTGCTCCGCGACGCGCCAGTGTTCGATACGCACCCCTGTCGAACTGCCATCGTCCCAGCGTGCAATATCGCCCGCAGCGTACACGTCCGCATCGCTGGATTGCAAAGCGGAGTTAACCCGAACCGAGAGATCTTTGGGATCGAGCTTCAGCCCGGAATCGGCCAGGGCATCGGTTGAAGGACGAACGCCAATGCCGACAACGACCACGTCCGCCGGAAGCGTTTCACCGTTGTGCAACTCGACACCCGATACCTGACCGTCTTTGCCAGTAAACTGTTTAACCTCACTGTTCAAACGAAACTGCACGCCGTGCACTTCATGGAGATGCTGAAACATGAGACCAATCTGCTCACCGAGGATACGGTCGAATGGAACCTTTTCTATGCCTACGACGGTCACGTTTGCGTTCTGACCTTCGGCCAGGGACGCAGCCACTTCCATCCCGATAAAGCTCGCGCCGACCACGACAACTCGCTTGCCCTTCTCTTTTAGAGCGGACATAATGCGATCCGCGTCGGGTTGTCTCCTTAATAGGTAGATGTTCTTGAGGTCGGAACCCGCCACGTTCAAGTGGCGGGGGATCGCGCCCATCGCCAGTAACAATTTATCGTAACGGATCGACTCGCCGCCGCGCAGCGCTACCCGGTGCGACCTGGGGTCCACCTTCTCAACGTGGCTGTTGAGTCGCAGGCTTATGTTACGGGTAGCGTACCAGCTTTCATCACCCCGCAGAGGCATCCAGGCGGGATCGGCATGTCCAGCCAGATAATCCTTCGAGACGTTGGGCCGATCCACCGGTACCTCTGGTACGTTACTGATTAGTGTGATCTTCCCAGGATAAGCCTCCCTGCGGAGTTCCTCGGCAGCCGCATTGCCCGCTGCTCCGCCGCCAACAATTACAATGCTGAGTTCACTATCATCTTCGGCCCTGCCCTGTGGTTCGGTGTCATTGTCGTGTGGCAATGTCACAATGACTTTACCGCCCTCAGTGCGTACAGGGTAATGCGGGAGGGCGTTCAAAGCCGGCGGCTCCAGGCGTGCTCCACTGCGAATATCGAAACAGGCGTGATGCCAGGGGCAGATCAGCTCATGGTCCCTGAGCACGCCTTCATGGAGTGGCGCGCCGTAATGCGTACACGTCCCGCCGAAGGCATAATATTGGCCGTTGACGCGGGCCAGAACAACTGGCGTGCCTTCAAGGTCGAGCCGTACCATCGCGCCATCTTTTAGGAATGACTTTGCAGAACCTACGGAATGATCGGACATTTTGCCCTCCAATCGCACAGGTTGCTTCGCCGGACTATTGCGGATTCTTGCCGTTTATAACACATTTTCGCAATTTGCAGGATCAATGTTTGCCGCTATCCAGACGATGTATTACCATCAATCGCGTAGGAAAATAGGGATTCTCATGCTATGGCTTTACCAGCTTCTAACCTGACAAATCCGACTTCTGTGAACAAATCAGTCCCCCGCCGCCTCGACCTGGTTAATCTGGCGCTACTAATGCTTGCCGGTGTTCTGGTAATCCTGCTGCTGCTTGACCTCAACGTGCTGCAACCGAGCGCCAGCCAGTCGGGGCAAACATCGGGCGCGACAAATAACAACAGTCTGACCACGTCGGCTACTTCACAACCGACCCCGGCTCAGGGATCGAATTCTGGGGATTATTGATCGCCGCTTCGTGATCTTGGACAATCGAACAGTTGAAGCCAATCTAACCAGTTTGGGAAACTCATAAATAAAAAGGTTATAATATTTTTACATTGCTGTCATTGTTGAGCCTGTATAATACATTTGTTCGCAAAGGCCAACAGATGGCAGAATCGTCGTAGTACAGGCGCGCAATAAAATGATCGATTCAACTAGACCTACAGGACGTCGAGAGTCCTCCCGGCACCGCAAACTTCTGGAAGATTTCAAGCGGCAGACTGGGCAACTGGCGGCTATTAATACCGTGACTGCTGCCGTCAGCCAGACGCTGGATCTCAACGAAACGCTGCAAACGGCCCTGGCAGCGGTATTGTCAGTGATCCCGGTTGAGGCCAGCGGGATCAGTATGGTGGATGAAGTCGCGGGGGAGCTTGTCTTGCGGGCGCAGCGAGGCTGGAAGCGAGATTTTGTGACCGACCCCATGCGTATCAAACTTGGTGAAGGTATTTCGGGGAGGGCGGCGGTCAACGACGAACTGGTGATCACTGGAGACGTTGCGGGCGATCCTCGTTTATTCGTCCCGGCCTTCGGTGAAGAACATGTCCAGGCGCAGGTGCTGGCGCCCATGCACGCGCGCGGCAAAGTTGTTGGCATCCTCAGCGTGATGAGCTACAAGCCTTATGCTTTTGATGAAAACGAGGTCGCAGTTTTGCGCGCCATCGCAGACCAGGTTGGGCTGGCGCTGGACAATGCCCGTCTCTATGAGTCCGTGCGCGAACAAGAGCGCCGCTTGCAGGCCGTACTGCAATCCACAGCCGATGCCATTATTGCCACGGACAGGCACGGTCAGATCAATTTGATTAACCGCGCAGCCCAGGCGTTATTCCAGGTAAATGTGCAGGCTGTCATCGGCAGTTCGCTGAAAGATGCCCCCTTCTCACCTGCCCTCTCACGAAAGTTGCACGAAGCGCTGGATAGTGACTCCAACAGTGGCGTGAGTTTTGAAGTGGAACTGGAAACCGGGCACCACCTGGCCGCAGTAGTTTCGCCCGTGCGTTCGGAGCGGAATCCTTCGGAGGGTTGGGTCGCCGTCTTCCAGGACATTACACATCTTAAAGAAGCGGAACGCACTCGTATGCAGTTTATCCAGACTGCCGCACACGATCTACGCAATCCGCTGGCGGTTACGCTCGGCGCGCTGACCATGCTGCGCAGGCAGATCGAAGAGCCGACTCCGCGCCAATCCGAAGTCTTCGACATCGCCCTGAACGGCGTCAACCGGATGCAAGATCTGATTGACGACTTGCTGAACCTCGAACACATCGAAAGCGGCGTTGACCTGCACGACGAACCGCTCGATTTGCGAGAACTCATCGAGCGCTGTTCGACGGATATGGGGCCAGTGCTGCCACGCCGTGAGCAGACGCTGAACGTGGAAATTGACCCGGAACTCCCATTTATCAATGGCGATGAGCGCTGGCTGTACCGGGCGCTGATCAACCTGCTGAGTAATGCGCATAAATATACACAGCGCGGCGGCACGATCACGGTGCGGGCCACCTGCCGCAACCAGGAAGTGTTCATCGAAGTCGTGGACAACGGGCCTGGCATTCCGCTGGAAGCGCAGGCGCGTTTATTCGAGCGCTTCTACC
>DATGFK010000290.1:0-3674 GCA_035309185.1 Aggregatilineales bacterium | reverse complement strand
CGTAGGCCGTAAGGCCGGAGAGCGTCATCGTCAGCGCGACAATCGCCGTGGCGAGGCTGATCAGGCGCAAGGTATGTCGTTTTTGGGTAGCCATTGCAATAAATCCTTCCGAAAAAGTACAGATGAGGTTACATTTTACCGTACGAAACACTTCACACAAGGCTATCACACACCAGCGTGAGGTAAGCGTAGTGTGAGCGTGACCTGGCGTGTCGTGTCGGTGAAGGTAGGCTATCATTACGGCCATGATCAGAGTGGAGAAAATTCGCCCATGACTCAATCGCCTTCCCAATCGCAACCGGCAACGATGAACCAGGCCATGCGCGAAGTCGCCGCGCGCCTGTACGAGGAGGCCCGGCGCGTCCTGGTCGGCCAGGACGAGGCGATGGAACTGCTGATCGTGGCGCTCCTGGCACGCGGCCACGTCCTGCTGGAAGGCGTCCCAGGCACAGCCAAGACGCTCATGGCGAAGACCCTGGCCCGGCTGGTCGAGGCGGAGTTTCGGCGCATCCAGTTCACGCCCGACCTGATGCCCTCCGATGTGGTTGGCACGGTGGTTTTTGACGTGCAAACTGGCGCCTTCAACCTGAAACGCGGACCGATCTTCTCGCAGATCGTCCTGGCCGACGAGATCAACCGCGCCCCGGCCAAGACTCAAGCCGCGCTGCTGGAAGCGATGGAGGAGCGCCAGGTCAGCATCGAAGGCGACACCCAGGCGCTGCCCGAACCGTTTATGGTGATTGCTACCCAAAACCCCGTCGAGATGGACGGCACCTATCCGCTGCCCGAAGCGCAAATTGACCGCTTCCTGTTCAAAATCAAGGTCGGCTACCTGCCCCACGACGAAGAAGTCGAGGTGTTGCGCCGCTACAACGCCGGGTTTGACGCGCACAACCTGGCCGATACCGGACTCAGCCCGGTGATCAAACCGACTCAACTGGCCGCCATTCGCCGCTACGTGCAGACTTTGCGGGTGGAGGATGGCATCCTCAACTACATCGCTGCGATTGTCGAAGCCACCCGCCGCAGCCCCGACCTGACCCTGGGCGCCAGCACGCGCGCCGGAGTCTGGCTGCTGCTGGCCTCCAAGACCTATGCCGCCTTGCAAGGCCGCGATTACGTCTCGCCCGACGACGTGAAATTCCTGGTACCTCCCGTGCTACGCCATCGCGTGTACCTGCGGCCCGAAGCGGAGATCGAGGGCCTGGACGCCGACGCTGTATTCCGTCGCCTGCTGGCACAGATCGAAGTGCCGCGCTAACAACTCAGGCTAGAGCAGGGCCGAGTTGTTACCCCCTAATGTTCATCAGGAGGACCCAATGGACATTAATTTCGTACTCATCATCATTCTTGTGTTTATTTTCCTGGTAGTTCTACTCCTTGTTTTCAATGTTCAGTCAGTTTCCAAAGATGTTGCTCGACTTTCTGCTGAAGTTAGCGCGGTTTCGGGTGAGTTGCAGCGAATTTCTTCAGGAACGACGAATACAACTCAGATTATCAGCGGCAAATTAGGTGAACTAAGTGAATTAGCCCGACAAATTGATACCACTGGGAAAGATATTTACAATCACTTCAAAGCGCCTCAAAAGCGCGGAAAATTAGGCGAAATACTTCTAAGCGACTTATTACAAGAAATTCTGCCTAAATCTCGATATGAATTACAATATTCATTTGAAGATGGTACGAGAGTCGATGCAGTCATAAAACTCACTAATGGAATAGTTGTTATTGATTCAAAGTTTCTCGACTTTGACCAGTCCGATTTTGAAAATGATCTCATCGCTTCCGTACAAGGTCAACGAAAACTTGGCAATCGAGTGCGCAAGCACATTGATGCTGTGCAAAAATACATTAAACCATCGGAAGGCACATTACCCTTTGCACTAATGTTTATACCAAGTGAGGCTCTCTACTACGAAGCAGTAACAAGTGATTGGGAAGGCCCGGACAAGAAGTCTTCATTCAACTATGCTTGCTCACAACTGGTATTCCCGGTAGGCCCCAGCATTCTTTATGCGTATTTGATGACAATAGCATTAGGACTTCAGGGTTTATATGTCGCACAACACGCGCAGGAAATAATTGGGGGTATAGGCCAACTCGAACAGGATTATAAGAACCTCGAAGAAAAATGGGAAACTGCACGGAGGCAGATGTCTTCGGCTGATAACAACCTTACGGATGTGTATAACCTCATGAGGCATTTGGAAAAACAAATATCTCGCATAACCTCTATCCAAGAATGAAAAGTTAAGCCGGACTTTGAACATTGCATCGCATACCAGAGTAGGTTGTGGTTGTTACTTCCCGCGTTGAAATTGTCTATACTAAACTGAGAATGGAGTTGTGAGGTACGTGCGATGTCTCAACTGATACGTGCCATCTATAGCGAGAGACGTCTGCGGCTCTTGGAGCCTGTGAACCTGACCGAGGGCTAGGAAATCCAACTGATGATTCTTTCGGATGATGAACGTGTGCGTGCTACCCTGGGCGATTTGCTCATCGAGATCCCTGATCAATCAGCCGACCTGGATGAAGATGCGCTGGCGCGTGAAATTGAGGAAGGTTTTCGAGGACAACCTCCGCTTTCTGATACCATCATCGAGGAACGGCACGAAGGGCCATGACCGCCTATTTCATGGACAGAATTATTGAGATAGAGGCTCGCTTTTCGAGCGTCGAGGGTGGTGGTCGCCAACAACCACCCGACTTGAAAGCTGGTACCTATCGTCCTCATTTGTGCGTGCCACCCCAAAGGACGCTTCTTGGAATAGAATTTGTTGATGGGCCGCTTAAGATTCAAGCTAATGTTCCCTTTAGGGCTACTGTCAGAACCCTATATGCTGCTGTTGACTACAGTCCGCTAGATGTTGGCGTTTACTTCGACATTGTTGAAGGTTCAAAAATAGTCGGACATGGCACTGTAATTCGTTCAATTTAACTGCGGAGTGATGATCAATGTTTGGCAGGAGCGGGCGGCCACATAGGGCCGCCCCTACAAAATTCGCTGAATCCCTCACCCCCGGCCCCTCTCCCGCGTACGGGCGAGGGGAGGACTGGCTGGCACATTCGATCCGGTTCCCCTGCGCCCATAAGAAATGGGAGAGGGGGTCAGGGGGTGAGGGGTATCTATGATCACGCCCCGCTTTTTCGCCCTGGCCTTGATCAGTCCGGCGCTGCTGCTGCTCTCGCTGTTCGCGCCGATCCTGATCGTCGTCGGCGTGCTGTACGGCGTGACGATGATCGCGCTGGCGGTGCTGGATCGGCAGCGGGCCGGGAATGCCTCGCAGTTGACGATCAGCCGACAGCATGACGAGAAGTTGTCGCTGGGCGTGCTGAACCGGATCGTGTTAAGGGTCAGATCGAGCGCGGGACGGCCTATCGCCTTTGCCATTCGCGACGAGCCGCCTGCCCTCTTTGTCGGCGGCGAAGACGCGCTGCGCTCCGCAGTGATCGAATCGCGCGACACGCTGGAACTGGATTACACCGTTCGCCCGCTGCGGCGCGGAGACTTCCGCTTCGGCAATCTGAACCTGCGCTGGGATGGGCCGTTGGGCCTCTACCGGCGGCAGGCCGTGATCCAGGCGGAGAAGAATGTCAAGGTCTATCCTGATCTGCACGGCATTCGCAAGTATGATCTGCTCTTGCGCCGTGATCGCCTTGCCGAGATGGGC
>DATGFK010000289.1:0-2729 GCA_035309185.1 Aggregatilineales bacterium | reverse complement strand
AGCCTGAGATCGGTGGTGCCAGGGCCGACTGCCCTGAGCGCGACGCCGCCGTATTGAATGGGAGGCAGCAGATGGGGCGTTCCGACAGGCTGTGCAGGCATGGGGATCGCGGTCATGGGTGCGTCGCCAATCGCAGCGGGGGGTTGCGCGGCTGGCGTTGCAATGGTGTTCGTCATCGGCTCAACCGTTCCTGGCGCACTGCCGCTCGATCCGCTCGATCCCGGCGCTCCCTCATAAGGTTGAGGAAGAGGCTGCGGACGCACGTAAGGCTGCGGGGCCGGTTGCAAGATATTCGGATCGTATTGCAGCCGGTTGAACGGAATGACGGGAATCCGCAGGAGGATCAGGGCGTTGACCGGTACCACAAAAGCCCCGCCCGAATCTTGAAGGGTTAGCACCAGGGTGTACGGCCAGATGATGTGGTTCGGCGCAACGGGCGCATTGGCCTGGGCAGTCGCAACGGGAGTTGATCGTTGCCCATCTGCTGCGTCGCTGACCGAGAGGCCCATCGTAACGAACAGCAGCACCGCCAGGACGCACACAATTGCGCCTGATCGACTCATTATTTTCCAACGCCACATAAGCCTCATCCTCGTATAACCAGCCCTGACAAAGACTTTCTACGCCGGATTTACTTCACAATCTGAATAATCCCAGCAATGCATGGGCTGATACTTAAAAGACGCTGTTTATGTTCCAAAGGTTCCCTCAGCGTCTCCGCACTTTTCTGGGTAGTCTATCCTTGCCTGCGCCCCAAGTCCGAATGCAGTCTGCCCTCTACTCCTGCAGGGACTGTGTAAGGGCCTCGCGGCGCGCGACTGGCTGGCCGTGGGTATGGGGCATCAGTATGGCGATTGCGAAGCCGATGATTGCCCCGCCCAGGTGCGCCGACAGGCTCGACTGCTGAATAACAAAGGCATCCAGAAAAACTTGCAAGACGACGATCACGATCACGTTGATCAGGCGGTCGCGGGCCACCGCGGTTTTTTCCGCGCGCCAGCCCCGGTACATGATCGCCCCCATCGCGCCCAGCAGGCCCATGATCGCGCCCGAAGCGCCGAGGGACAGCTCGTTGGGAACGATCCCGGCCTGGACGAGAAAGAAATACAGGATGCTGGCGCCGACCCCAGCCCCAAAATAGACGATAGTAGTGCGCAGGAAGCCCAGCGCAAATTCGACATAAGGGCCGAGCACATACAGCGCCAGCATATTCAGCAGCAGATGAGTCCAGCCGTCATGCAAGAACAGCGGCGCCAGCAGGCGGATCAGATCGCCATGTGCCACGTCTGGCACCCACAGCGCCTTCATGTTATAGAGCATTTCGACGTTGGTATTGTCACCGCTGGCCGTTTCGACCATGAAGACCGCTACGTTGAGCGCGATCATGATGTAGGTGAAATAAGGTATCTTGTTGCGGCCCAGGCTCTGCGTGCCGTAACGTTCTTCCTGGGCGACAAGCTGCTCAATGCGGTTAAGCGACTGCTCCATATCGGGTGTGAGATGGTCAGCGGCCAGCGGCAGCTCGTTGGTCAGTCTGCGGCGAGCCGCCTGACGCAGCGTATAGTCTTTAGTTTCGAGCAGGCTTTTGAAGAACGTTTCGGCAGCGGGACGATTACCCGCCGTACAATCGGCTGTTGCCGTCCAAAATGCCTTGTAGTCGCTCGGTAAAAGCCGCAGCGGGCCATTCAGGATGCGCTCAAGGCTTTCCTGGTATCCGCAAAAAGCAAAGATGAAGATCGCCGACTGGTATAGTGTCCGGGTCTGGCGGAGCGGCGCAGCATTGGCCTCAAATAAGGCCAGCATCTGATCCAGGCGGCCTGTCTCGCCCAGCGCGCGGATGGTCAGAGGCAGCGAAGTGGCGTCGGCGGGAACTTTTTCGCTATAAACCCATTCCAGCAGACCCTCCCAATCGCCTTTCATCCGGTAAACCTGCAACTTCGCCAGGCGCGCCATGCCCGACGTTCCCTGGCGCTGCCGGGAGAGGATCGAGGATGCCTGCTTATATTCTCCGCGCTGTGCCAGGGCCATGACCCGGTAGGCCGCGATCAACTCTGTCCAGCCGGGGAAGGGCTGTAAGAAGCGCAGCACTTCGATCACGCTCAGGGCGGTATCGTAGCGCTGCTGCATGACCAGCCGGTTCAACTGCCGGTAGACAATGGCCGGGATAACGTACATCAGCAGCCAGAACGCACCTGCAATATATCCGGCAATGTTTGGCGCCAGCAGGAGCGCGGCGGTGAGGATGACCAGAAGCGTCACGGACGTGTACATCCACACCAGGTTGGTGCGTAGGGCGGGGGTAATGACGATGCGCAGCAGCGTAATGCCGGCTGAAACAGCTACCAGCACAATCAGGACAGTATTCGGTTCCAAAGAGTTTCCAATAGGTCAGGCCGAGGTCAATCGGCCAATCGGTCAGTCACCTAATCCGGGCGCTTCATTTCCTGGGTCTGGAGCAATTGTTCGGCCAGCGAACGGGCCAGCGTCCGATACATCATGAAGGCCATATCGGGCGCATTCTTGTGCAGCAGTTCCAACACCGCAGGCGTGATCTTGAGCACCTTCAGGTCAGTCCCGGCGGCAGCCGTTGCCTGGCGCGAGCGCTCTACCAGCAGGCCAAGCTCGCCGAACGACTGTCCCTCGGTGATGATGGCAACAGTGCGTTCCTCGCCGGAGGCCGTCTTGCGGATGATCAGCGCTGCCCCTTCGAGGATCAAATACATGCCGTC
>DATGFK010000288.1:0-2467 GCA_035309185.1 Aggregatilineales bacterium | reverse complement strand
AGCGTCGTGAATGCCTGATAACCACTGATCTCAAGAATGGTTTGCAGCAGATTCAGGGTATCTATTTCGTCGTCAACAACCAAAACACGTGTCATGAAAATCCCCATTCGTCGGCAGATCATCTATCCGACTGTTTTACAGACTTACGATTGTACTGGATTACGCAATCAAAACTCAATCAGTAACCAATCAAATCAACACATTACCACGCCAGCCTGGTAAACAGCCTAAGGAGCGCAGCCGGCGGTATAGGCGTTGGTCCCGGTAGAAGTGGCGCGACAACGTGCCGGGATGGGTCACCTGCCGAAAGCGCCGATAATGCGGAAAAGATAGCGATGAAGGCGAAAATTGCTGCGGCGGTACGGTCATCGCGGCCCCGCAGTAAGGCGAATGTTCCGGGGAATACAACCACAAAGTACAGTTCGTACAGGAGATATACCGGGCGCAAATCTTCGCCAGATAACACGCGTGCCAACCAGATCAGCAAACCGGCTCCTGCCAATCCCGTGCATGTCCACATCGCCCCCCAGAACTGTCCACCGAGCGCCCGGTTACGCACAGCCTCTACCCCTGCCCAGATTCCCAGGGCAAAGCAAAAAAGGATATAGGCGTTGTTAAAAATCGTTCCCAACGTAGCAAAGCTCATTCGAGGTTTCTATGAAGCTCCAATTGAGTGTGAGACAAAAAACAGTGACCCCTGACCATTAGAATTGTACCCCGAATTTAGGAATCGTGAATAGGAACTGACTGCCACCGCTGCCCGTACTTTCCACCCAGATTTTGCCACCATGAGCCTCGACGATCTGGCGGGCCAGTGCCAGGCCAAGGCCTGTTCCACCGAAGCGTCTTGTCAGGCTACCGTCTACCTGGTAGCCCTTATGGAAAATCTTATCAAACTCTCCATCGGGAATGCCAATGCCAAAATCCTGAACGCATAAGCGCAGCATCGGGCCGTCGGACTCTTCAACCCGCACCTCAATCCGGTCCGCCTTACGTTCGCCGCGCGGGCTAAACTTGATGGCGTTGTCAATCAGTTGGTTCAATACTTCGCCCAGTCGAGCCGAATCGCCGCGCACGGGCGGCAATTCGCGCGGTAGCGCCGTCACCAGTTGCAGACCGACTTGATGGGCTTTGGGGAGCGCGGTTCGCACCGCATTTTCAACAATTTCCCCAATGGCGCTTTCCTGCAAAACCAGACCCTCCACATCCAGGTCTAAAACGGAGACCATATCACGAACGATGTCACCAAGGTGCGTACTACGCGATATGGCGGATTGCATGGCTTCTTTTTGCTCGTCGTTGAGTGGCCCGTAGACTTCTTCGACCAGCAAGTCAAGCTCCATGACCAGTTTATGGAGCGGCGTTTGCAGCTCATGAGAGACGTTCTGGATCAGAGAATCTTTGGCTTTGTCCGAGAGCCGCAATTCGTCATAAGCGGCTTGCAGTGCGTTGGCACGACGTTCCAGCGACAGGTACAGTTGCGCATTTTCCATCGCATTGGCGACGACGTTGGCAATACCCTGGACAAGAGAGCTTTCGGACAGGTCAAAGGTACGTTCGTGCCCCACGTCGAGTAGACGGATCAGACCGATTGCTTCACCCCGAACCAGGAGCGGGACCAGAAGCCCTGCGCTTGCCCCGGCCCTCTCTAAGAGAGTCCGCTCGGCTGGGTCTTGCTCCAATGCCTCACCCCGGATCGCGACGGTTGTCCCTTCGGAAAGCGTGCGGGCCATCAGCGGGTACTGCTGGAGATCGTAGCGGACCGGCGAATGTTCGTCCCAAACCGCGAAGCCGATCTCCCGAACGGGACGCAGTTGACCGCTGGACGGGTCAAGAAGAGAAATGATGCACCAGCTTGCGTCGGCTGCGCGTGCCACACGCTGATAGAGATCGGTCAAATTGTCACGACTGTCCCAATCCGTACTGCCACGCTTGCGAAGCTGGTCGCGCCAGCGGGTGAGCGCTTCTCCCACGCGACGTGCCGTATCGCCGTTATAGGCTACTTCAACTTTTGTACTCGAAAGCTCGATCAGTCCAACAGTATGCTGATCGAGGCGCAGTGGCACAATGAGCAAACTTTGCGAATCGAGCGCCTGCATATAATTCCGAATGCCTTCATCCAGGTTGGCGTCTCCGCGCGTGAAAGTTAGTGAAACCGAATCGCCGAGGGCCGCAGACAGAAAGACGTTGAGTGCCGCCGAACGCTGAGGGCCACTGCCGGGCTTCCAATAGGAGTTAGTAACGCGATTCAGGATCGCCAGCTCATTCGTTTTGCGATCCCAGGCCCCTATAGAACAGTACGCAACATTGAGCGCGTCCAGCAGTCGCCGCCCGATCAGTTCCAGGACGCTACCGATCTCCAGGGTAGACGAAATGACCGCGCTCGACTCCAGCACCGTCGTCAATTCATTCACTCGCTGCTGAGTCTGCGAAAACAGGCGCGCATTTTCGATAGCCACCGAAGCCA
>DATGFK010000287.1:0-4212 GCA_035309185.1 Aggregatilineales bacterium | reverse complement strand
GTGCCAGTGCACCTGGATCGCATCATTTATAAAGTGATGTCGAAAGAGCCTGCCAACCGTTACCGGACCGCAGATCAACTGGGCCGGATTCTGATCAGCTACCAGAAGCAGGGGTCAGACGCAACGGCCAACGTGCCGCCGTCGGTGGCTCCGGATCGCCCGCAGCAGACTTCCGCTCCGAACCCCGCGCAGACGATTCCGGCGCAGCGGTCAACGGTTCAGTCTCCGCCACAGGCACAACCCGTGCAGCGCGCGACTCCCTTTGGGGCGGCTCCGCAGCGAGGCAATACGCCAATGGGGCCAAATCCACGGCAGTCCCCGCTGACTCCAACTTACACGCCCCATCCCGCGCCAAACCCGGCTCCGGCGCCTATCATCATCGGCGGAAATTCGCCATCCAACATCCCTCCTGCCGTTAATCGCCCGGCTCCAAATCCCGGAAACCCTTACCAGGGTATGCAGACTGACAATAGAGCGAACCCCTATGGCCAGGTTTCGCCCAGGGAAACGGGCGGAACGTCTGGATCGGGGCCAGCGCCTGACTACAACATTACACCACCGCCGCCCGCCATCGATGCCGTATCTGTGATCCTGGCCATCATCGCCCTGATCGCCGTGCTGGGGCTGTTCCCGCTGTGGTTGTGGGTCTTAAACACCTGGCTCGGACATTAACTACCTTGTTTTTCGCCTGTTCAGGCGAAAAACAAGGCTGTGATAAGATCGTGAAACATATTTAGGACTTTTTGAGAATTTGATAAGAAAACGTAATAGAACACTTTCGTTATAGGAAAGTTTCGCTATGGCGTTTTGCTTTTTGGTATAATCCGAATCCAGTGAGGGATTTGCGCGCCGCAGTACATCTAGTACATCTATCGCTATCGGATCGAGTATCGGTTCAGTAAACGGAAAGGTAGACCGTATCGGCGTGCGCAGTGGAGGCGTTTCCCCGTGAACAACCCAAAGTATCGCAATTACTTCGTGTACGCCTTGATCGGGATTGCTGTCCTGGCGATCATCATTGGCGTCCGCAGTAACAGTCCGTCGGCGACGACGCTGACCATCAGCGAACTCGCCAGCAAGATCAAGGCTGGCGATCCCATCGCCTCGATCAAGATCAACCAGAATGATGTCAACGTCACCTTCGCAAACAACCCCCAAGCAGCCGTTGTCCATCGTGATACGAGCAGACCGCTCGTAGAAGAACTGGCGGCTTTTGGCGTAACACCTGAGCAACTGTCAAAAGTTTCTATTGAAGACGAAGCGCCAAGCGACATCATGCCCTTTGTCCAGGTACTGTTGAGCATTCTGCCGCTGGTGCTGATTGCCGGGTTCATCTACCTCATGCTCCGCCAGGCTCAGGGAACCAACAACCAGGCCCTCTCGTTTGGCAAGAGCCGTGCGCGTATGTTCACCGGCGATCAGCCTACTGTGACTTTTGAGGACGTGGCAGGCGCTGACGAAGCCAAAGAAGAACTCAAAGAGATCGTGGAATTCCTGCGCGAACCTGAGAAGTTTATTCAGCTTGGGGCGCGCATCCCGAAGGGCGTGCTGCTGGTGGGCAGCCCCGGCACTGGCAAGACCCTGCTGGCGAAGGCCGTCTCCGGAGAAGCAGGCGTGCCCTTCTTCAGCATTTCCGGTTCTGAATTTGTCGAGATGTTCGTCGGCGTCGGTGCAAGCCGCGTACGTGACCTGTTCGACCAGGCCAAGCGTCACAGCCCGTGTATTATCTTCGTGGACGAAATTGACGCCGTTGGCCGCCATCGCGGCGCGGGACTGGGCGGCAGCCACGACGAACGCGAACAGACCCTGAACCAGATCCTGGTCGAGATGGATGGCTTCGACACCGATACGAACGTAATCATCGTCGCCGCCACCAACCGCCCGGACATTCTAGACCCCGCCCTGATGCGTCCAGGCCGCTTTGACCGCCGTGTCGTTCTGGATCGGCCTGATATGCGTGGTCGTGAGGCCATACTCAAGGTTCACACGCGCGGCAAGCCGCTGGCTTCCGACGTTGACCTGGCGACGCTGTCAAAGTCCACACCGGGATTTGTCGGGGCCGACCTGGAAAATCTGGTCAACGAGGCAGCCATCGTTGCGGCGCGTAAGAACAAGAAGAGCATTTCCATGCGCGACTGCGAAGAGGCCATCTACCGGGTTGTCCTGGGGCCGGAGCGCAAGAGCCGCGTCATCACCGAAGAGCAGAAGCGGCTGGTTGCCTACCACGAAGCAGGACACGCCGTCGTGGGCCATTCGCTGGCGAACTGCGATCCGGTTCGCAAGATCACGATCATTCCGCGCGGCATGACCGGCGGATCGGTGCTTTCGCTGCCGGAAGATGACCTGACCCAGGAAACCAAGTCTCGCTTCAAGGATCAGATCGCGCAGGCGCTCGGTGGGCGCGTTGCCGAGGAATTGGTCTTCGGCGAGATCACTACCGGCGCAAGCAGCGACATCTCTACCGTTACCCGTTACGCCCGCGCAATGGTCACCCGTTACGGCATGAGCGAGCGCCTCGGCCCAATGATCTTCGGTCAGCACTCCGAGATGATCTTCCTGGGTCGCGAGATCAGCGAGCAGCGCGATTACAGCGAGGCCGTGGCCGAGATCATTGACGAAGAAGTCAAGAAGCTGGTTGACGAGGGCCACGAGCGTGCCCGGCAGGTTTTGGGCGACAAGCGCGACAAGCTTGACCTGATCGCGCAGCGCTTGCTGGAAGTGGAGACCATTGACCAGGAAGAGTTCCTGGAACTGATGGGCGAGGCCGCCAGCACGCAGCGTCGCCGTGAGGTCAAGGAAGCGGCCAAGTCTGCGCAGCCAGCCCCACGCGAACAGGAAAAGGGCAACGAAGTTCCACCCAAGTTCGGCACCGCAGCCAGCCCCGCGTAATCCTCTCTCACCTGTTTAGACGCAACAATGGAAGGGTCGGTGCGAACCGGCCCTTTTGATTCTCCGTTCTTCGGCGTTCCAATAAACAGTCCACAGGCGTACGAGTCCAACGTAAGTCAGGGCTATAATTGCCACTGTGATCAGCGTATAGCCATTGGATCGAGGCATACTCGAAAGGAAGCGGCAAACCCATGATCCAAAAGATTCACCGAATCGGCGTTCTGACCAGCGGAGGGGACGCGCCGGGCATGAACGCCGCGATCCGCGCCGTGACACGCTCTGCCCTGGCGCAGCAATGGGAGGTGATCGGCGTCCGGCGCGGTTACGCGGGACTGATGGATGGCGAATTCAGTCCCATGACGGCCCGTAGTGTCGGAGGCATTATTCAGCAGGGCGGGACGATCCTGGGCAGCGCCCGGAGCCTGGAGTTTCATACCGATGAGGGCCGTAAAACCGCGCTCAGACACCTGGCGCAGCAGGGTATTGACGCCCTGGTGATCATTGGCGGCAACGGATCGCAGAGTGGCGCTCATGCCCTGCACCAGATGGGCTTTCCGGTAGCTGGTGTGGCCTCGACCATTGACAATGACCTGGTAGGCTCAGACATTACTGTGGGGGTGGATACCGCGCTGAATATTGCCCTGGAAGCCATTGATCGCCTCAAGGTAACGGCATCCTCACACGAGCGCGCATTCCTGGTCGAAGTCATGGGTCGCAAATGCGGTTACCTGGCGCTCATGGCCGGGATCGCCGGTGGCGCCGAGGCGGTAGTCGTCCCGGAAGTTGAGACGACTCCGCGACAGGTGGAAGAAGTTATCCTGGAATCATACGAGCGCGGCAAATCGCACGCCATCGTAGTGGTTGCCGAAGGGGCGACGTGCAGCGTGACCGAACTGACGCGCTACTTTGCTTCGCAGGAACACCTGGTCGGCTTCGATCTACGCGCTATGACACTTGGGCATATCCAGCGAGGCGGCGCGCCTGGCGCTTTTGATCGCATCCTTGCCACGCGGTTGGGTTACGGGGCAGTTGAAGCCCTGGCAAAGGGCGAATACGGCGTCCTGGCTGGGTCTCTAGGCGGGGAGATAAAGACAACGCCATTGGCGGAGATCATCGGCAAGACGAAGCAGCCCGATCCCCGGCTGTTCAAGATGGCGCAGGTGCTGGCAAAATAGCGCGCTTTATCTCAGCAGTTCGTGCTGCCTTTATCCACGACCACGTAGCCCTGGATGTTCTGCGAGACAGCCTGGTTCCCGGCGGTGGACTTCACGTTGATGTAGACCGGGTACTGCCCGGAGTCAGTCATGCCGATGGGATTGACGA
>DATGFK010000286.1:0-3704 GCA_035309185.1 Aggregatilineales bacterium | reverse complement strand
GAGCCGTGGTAAATCCTCATCGCAAGTTTCAGTAAAGTGAACCTTGTAACCGAGCCACTCAATATCACGCTTGCCACTCCACCGGGCCTGTGGGTCATAAGGCGAGGCGATTTGTTGTCCAGAGGGTGGGAGTTCCTTCGGTGCGCGCCAAGCAATTGGCTCGGGCGGTGCGCTGTAGTGGTCAGCCCACACCTGACGCAATGTCTTTATGGCTTCTAGTTCGCCTAGCCAAGGCAAGTCAGTGGCTGTGTCAATGGCGGTCAGCAAGGTGAAGCCGTCAGTGCCAATGACCACCGCCAAAGTTTCTCGGTCCCGCTCGGCTTTCGGTAAGCGATAATTATCGATGCGCTTGCCATAGCGGTCGAACCAGCGGACGGGAACCCAGGACCGCAGCCACTCTGGGGCCACAACGGCTACACTATTCAGCGCGAAACGCAGCGTCTCCCCCACCCGCTCCAGGCGGTTAAGAGTCCGCACCGCGGCCAACACATGGGTTGAATCCGTGCGTTGGCGACCTCGGGCCTTGATTAAGCCCTGCTCCTGAAACCGAACCAAGAGGCTATCAAGCAGCATCTCCTCCGCGCTGCCCGCCATCAGCCGCGCCCGAAACTCACTTAACACGGTATGGTCAAATCCGGGATCGGTCAGTGGCAACCCCAACGCATATTTCCAGGAGAGACGGTCTCGCACACTGTCCGCTGCTTGCCTATCCGATAGGTCTTCCATAAATTGCATAATCGTTACCAGGGCTAACCGTGCTGGCGCTAATGCTGGCTGCCCTTCGTGCGAAAATAGCCCAGCAAATGGGTAATTCTGAAACAGCATCCCAAATGCGTCGCGCAGCCGCATGATGTTGTTGCCGTAGGGGAAGGCCGCGCGTGCCGCTTGTTGCGTTTCTTCGGGAATCGGGTAATCGCCAAATAGTGGCTCATGCATGGACATAAGTTCGTCTTTTCTCTATCGCTATCCCACTAACTCTTATTGGAGCAATGATATCCTATTGGCTATCTCAAGCCTTCATTCCCCCATCCAATTGCCCCTATCCGAGGTTCGCCACCAGTGTCAATGTTGGTATTACCCCACTTAGGTTAACCGAATTGTTTCGTGGAATCGAGGCTTGAGGGCAGTGACCAGCGGTGTTCCAGATAACAGGCTTTGTGCTCAGGCATTTCAGCCATAACGGAGACGCAAGCGCTCGCGGCGCTGTTTGGCCGCAACAGGGCGCGCATAACGCAGCGTGGTGCTTTCCTGGCGATGGCCGGCCTGGGCTTGCACATCGGCCAGGGGCGTGCCAGTCGTTAGGGCTTCAGTGATGAGCGTTCGTCGGGCGTCATGCGGGCTGAAGACTATCCCAGCTTGCTCAGCGGTAGCTTGCACGACCTGGTAGACGGCCTGGGTGATGATCGGTTTATCGGGGCCGAGCCGGTCGCCTTTAAGCAGCGGGCAAAAGACGAATTCCCGGTCAGTACCCTGGGCTTGCTGCCAGACACGCAGCGCTTCGACAGCCAGGTCACCGGCCAGAGCCACGTCGCGGCTGGTGTCACCTTTTCCATGACGAACGTGCAAGATGCCTTCACTCAAATCAATGTCAGCCCAACGCAGCGCTGCCGCTTCGGCGCGGCGCAGGCCGGTCAGAAACAGGACAGCGATGAGCGCCCGGTTGCGTTTCTGGCGCAACTGCTCACCTTCCCAGACACGCAGCACCTTATCGACCTCGGCGGGCTTCAGAGCGCGGCGACTGCGTTCCTGGGGAGCTGGAAGGTCGGACTTTGGCGCGCGGAGCAAAAGCAAACTCTCGTAGGCCGCGCGACGGGCGGGCGTGTTGAAATCAAGCGTTGCCAGGACGCGGGCCAGTTTGCGCAGGGCAGAGAGCTGGCGCTGGCGGGTGGGCGCACTGACAGATTGCTCGGCCAGGAAAGTGTTCACGGGATTGGCGTAGAGGCCGAGCGGATCGGCTTGGTGTTGTTCGCACCAACGCGCCCAGGCCATGAATGTCCGGCGATAAATGCGGGCACTGCTGGGCGCAACGGTTTGTAGGGTTGCCTCAATCAACAGTTTCCAGTCGCCATCTTCGGGCTTGGAGATGACCTGGTTGGTCGGGAGGGTAATCAGCGCATGGGTCATGGGTTCTCCCGTGCTCAAGGATGCAGCAGTGGGTTGTCTATCGCAAAGCCCTCGGCTGCTGCCGCAGTTAGCAGATGGTTGTCACTGCAGACAAAGACCGGCTTTTCTCCTAATGTCTTGACTGCATCCAACGCTGAGGCGAGTTGAATCGCATCCAGTGTCCGAAGGAAATGGCGAGGGATCAGGGTTTGCGCCAAAGTCAGCACGGGGAGATATTCTTTCTCGATATGCAAAAGAAAAGTGCTTTGCAGGGTCGCTTGAACGGATGGGGATAAACTGCCTTCCCGAGCACGGCGGGTAAGCAGTGAAATCATTTCCACCGTTGTTAGGGCACTGATCACAATGATGTGTCCGGCTGAAGGCGGCGTCCAGCTTCGCACCCAGGTTGAGCCAATTTCATTGACGTAGCGTTTGGCGAGGGTGCTGGTATCAACAAAGAACGTGGTCAATATTTCCCCCGGTCTTCATCGAGCAATGCTTCGGAAGACCGAGCGCCAGGCGCAAGCTGTCCTAGTTTTTCTAGTTCTTCATTAGACAGGGCAACCGCTCCCGGTGGGGCATGGATACTGGTCAGCAATTTTCCAGCGGCGAGGAGCTTGGCACGGGCTTCATCACGGGTTAGTGGTTGTGGCGAAGGGGTGGCTGGTTGAGGCAGCGGTTCAACGACTAATTTGACACGGCCAACAGGCACTTCTGGGGGCAGGGCATCGATGAGGCGATGGTCTTGGCCGACCTCTGCTTCGATTTGGATAGTGTTCACAGCAAATTCCCTCACAACTAAACAAAGTGATGGTCCAAGTATATCTCATTGATTTACTAACGGAAAGTGCTATTTTCGCTAGTAAACTTCCCTCTAAAATTGCCTCCTTGCTTCCTAAAAAAAGTGGGAGACGGCTTGACTTGGTTTCTCTTTTTATAGTAAACTTCCTATAATCGGACGGGCTGTAGGTTGGGCCAAACGGCCGTTTTATCTCAGCTTGATACAATCGATAGAAGTATAAAAGTACGGGAATATGGCAGAGGAAATCGATCGTGAGCACACAAGTGACGTTAACTCTTTCAGATGAAATGTATCGTCGCGCTGTCTACCTGGCACACTTGACGGGCCGAGATATCACCGATGTGTTGACCGATACACTCGATATTTCCCTTCAACCGCTCGAACCAAGATTTATAGCCAGTAGACCTGTAGCAGAGCTGTCTGATTCCGAAGTATTGGTCGTTGCCGATTCGCAAATGGTGCCTGCCTCGGAGCGTCGGTTTGGGGAATTATTGGAAAAACAGCAAGCTGGTCAGTTACTGAACGACGAACGCCCTGAGCTTCTGGCTTTGATGCAGGTCTACCAAGGAGGCTTATTGCGTAAAGCCCAGGCCCTGAATGAGGCAGTACAGCGCGGCCTGCGAAAACCTTTAGAACCGTGAGTATTTCCAACGAACTGCGTGAACGTATTCGTGCCCAAGCAGGTGACAGGTGCGGCTATTGTCTCAGTGCCCAGCGATATGTGTTTGGGCCATTGGAGATCGATCACCTTGTGCCAACGGCTCGCAGTGGGAGTGACGCTGAAGATAACCTTTGGTTG
>DATGFK010000285.1:0-4617 GCA_035309185.1 Aggregatilineales bacterium | reverse complement strand
GTGATCCTCTACCACTTGATTACCGTGAAGTAGTCAGAGAGCCGGTATCGTTAGTTTTGATCGCCGCTCTATCGCCATGCGTGATGGAGCGGCCTTCAACCAGGTTAGCAAAGAGGTTTATGTGAAAATTCATCGTTTTGCCATTGTTTGTGCCACGATACTCACCGCGATCGTCACCACCGTCATGCAGCAAGGGACGATCATGGCGCAGTCCACCAAAACCTATACAGGTGATTTTGGCACGGCTTTTAACAATCCGGAACGCGGCTACCACAACCGCTACGAGATTGTCAATGACCCCAACGTCAATATCTATGTAACCTCAGCCAGCCCCGCTGGAGGCTTTAGCCAGGATGAGGTGGATCGGACTTTCTCACGCGCCATTGCTGACGGTGACACGCTCATTCACAGCTATGTCCATCTGGATCAGTTTTCAACGACTGCGCAACTGCCACAGGAATTCCTGGATAATCTGACCAGTGGCCTGGCCGCGATTCGGGCGGCGCACTTGAAAATCATTGTTCGCCCAGCCTACGCATGGGCTTCCACGCCCAACGTGGCAATGAATATCATTTTGGGACATATCCAGCAATTGAGTGCAATCTGGACGGCGAATGCCGATGTTATTGACCACCTGGAAGCCGGGTATCTTGGTGAATGGGGCGAATGGCACGATGATCAGTATACTGACATCAGCAGCCAGGCCGAGGCCGGTGCCCGCTACACTGTTATGCAAGCAATTCTGGCGAATACACCGAATACTATGCCCGTCGCGGAACGCTATCCAATGTATATCCGGGAATTTACGATTGGGCCTTCCGTCAATCCTCCGCCCAACGGTGTTCCGCAATTTACCCAGGCGCAGTTGGATCGAATCGGGATGCACGACGATTGTTTCCTGGCCGATGTTGGCGATGCGGGCACCTGGGGCATCTCATCGTGGATGGGCTTTTGGGACATCCCCACGATGGAGCAATGGACGTACAACATGCGCACGTCGAGTGGTGGTTATCAAGAAATGGGCGGCGAGACCTGCGATCAAACTGGCAACGACGATTCCGCAGGCGTGAACGTGCAGAGTTTTATGACGAACATGCACTACACTGAGATCAACCAGGATTTTTCGCCGCTCAACATCAATATCTGGAAAGCAGCCAATCTTGCCGCGTCGGGTAACGATCCAGCAGAAACGGCGTTCGTACGTGTACAGCGCAAGCTAGGCTACCGCATTCGTCTGGTGAACGCGACCTTCCCCTCGTCAGCCGTCGCCGGGGGCAGCTTCTCGTTCTCGGCTGACCTGAGCAACGACGGTTACGGCGGGTTTATCCATAGCCGGCCTGTGTATCTCGTCTTTACGAATGGATCAAGCCGCTTCAACGTTCCTTTGAGCGATATTGACGTGCGACTGTGGCTGACCGGGGCAAACACCATCCCTGTCCATAATCTCAGCTTGCCCACCAATATGCCGAGCGGAACGTATACGCTGGCGCTATGGTTGCCTGATCCTTCAACCAATCTCCAATCTATTCCAGCCTATTCGGTTCGAGTTGCTAATCTCAATACATGGGATGCAACAAACGGGTGGAATGTGCTGTCCACTGGCATCACCATCGGGGGTGGATGCACCAGCAATTGCCCACCAACCGCAACACCAAGCGCTACACCAGCCGTGACAGCAACCCCGACGATCCGGCCCAGCGCAACTCCGACCCTTCCGCCGGTAGTAAGCAGCCTTGATTCCTTCGTTCAGGCGCAGTGGAACAATAGGCTCAACGATCTGAATCAGAGCGTGAGTTGGAGCATGGACAGCGTTTACTACGGCGGCGCCAACCCCAACTACATCGTGACCGATTCGGGCGTGTCAGGCCAATACTACGAAGAGGACATCAATCGCAACCTGAGTGCCTTCACCGGCGTGGATTTGCGAATCCGGGACTGGAATAGCGGCACCGGCAGCGAACAGCACTGGAACGTTGACCTGAACGATGGCGCCGATCACAGCGTTGCGCTGTCTACTTATGGCACCATGTCCGGTACCTTCCAGGACTTCAACATCCCAATCAGCGCATTCGGCGCGAACCTGGCAAACGTGAAGTACCTGCGCATTGTTCACAAAGATGGCACCTACGCCGTCATCCTCTACAACGCGATCAACCTCCTGGGGGCCGGGGGAACTTCCGTACCGACCAATACGCCGCTCCCAGCCACTAACACGGCGCAGCCAACCGTTCAGCCACCGACCAACACGTCCGTTCCACCGACACGCACGCCACAGCCCACCGTCCAGCCCCCAACCAATACGCCAGTCGTAACCAACACCCCAGTCCCACCGACCAACACACCAACCAAAACCAATACGCCAGTCCCACCGACCAATACGCCCATACCGCCAACGGCGACCAAGACCAATACCCCAGCACCCACCAGCAGCGGCCCGCTGACGATTGACTCGTTCGTCCAGGCCACCTGGAACAATAAGCTGAATGACCTGGGTCAGGTCGTCAACTGGGCGATGGACAACGTTTACTATGGCACAGCCAACCCCAACTACATCGTGACCAATTCTGGCGGGCAGAACCAGTATTACGAAGAGGACATCAATCGCAGCTTGAGCGCCTTCACGACACTTGATCTGCGCATCCGCGATTGGAACAACGGCACCGGCAGTGAGCAGCACTGGAACGTCGATCTCAACGATGGCAGCGATCACTCGGTTTTGCTGTCGAGTTACGGTACGATGTCAGGCAGCTTCCAGGATTTCAATATTCCACTGAGCGCTTTTGGCGCGAATCTTGCCAATGTAAAGTACCTGCGCATCGTCCATAAAGACACAACGTATGCCGTGATCCTTTACAACGCGATCACAGCCCGGTAATCGTAGTGCTTCGCACAGTAGTTGCTCCATCGCCAGACGCGATGGAGCAACACAACATCTCAAAATTGCCCTGAAAAATGCTTCGTTGAATTTGAAAGGCGTAACGGATGTTAAAGAAATTTCCCCGCAGGCGACGCGCGCGGGGGCAGGGGCTGGTAGAATATGCAGTCACCATCGCGCTGGTTGGGCTGGTAGCCGTTGTCGCGCTGGGTTTGATTGGCCTGGCGATCAATCGAATTTATGGCGTCGTGGGTGGCACGCTGGGAACCAGTCGCAACAGCAGCGGCGCAGGGGCAACTACCCTCTATTTTGAGCCGAGCCAGCCTGCACAGTGTGGGATTTATACCGACCCCGTCACCCACCTCAGCCACGTCAATCTGTACGGCGAAGTCTGGATTGTGGGACTTCCAAAAGATGCGCTGACTGTCAGCACAGACCAGGGTTTTACGCTGGATATCAATCCTCATAGCGGATCGTCATCCCTGTGGAATATTCAGCATGATTTTGGCTTAACGACGGATGGTGTGAGCGATAGCGCCTGCCCCCACTCGCTTGTCGTTCAATCCAGCACGGCTTACGGAGGGCAGACGATTTTCCAGCCAGTGATTATTAAGGACTGGTAATCAGAAGTACCGGCGATAACGCAAGCAAAGCGAACAGCCCGATCCAGATGCGGGACCACCGCCGAACGGAAAATAGACGTAGCGTGGCAGGCGCTTTTCGAGGTTATCTGCGAAACGTTCCGGTATAAAGGCACCAGGTTGATCGAAATAGTGCGGATCTCGTTGCATCACATAGGGGCTGGCAAAAACCAGGCTTCCGCGTGGGATGACGTACTCACCAATCTGCACATCTTCCACAGCCTGCCGCCCAATCGTCCACGATGGCGGGTAGAGCCGCAGCGCTTCTTTGATCACCATCCGATTCCGCAATCGCGCCCAAAAGCTGTGTGACTACCTGAGCTGACACGCGGCCTGGCGTCACCCTCCGTATCCTGCCAACACCGATTTTGCTGGCAGATTCAAAGACCCACAAGGAAGTGTCGCAATGTCCTGAACAAGCCAAAGATCATGGTAAACACCGAGCGTTGGTCAAGGTCATCTTCGACGATTAGAAGTTGGTCGGACATAGGCTTCACTGGGCGCGCTGCTTTGCGCCTTACGCCCGTCATAACCAGAACGGAAACTTTGCCTGTATCCAGTTCTGTATGTCTTCGCTGCTCATTGACCACTGCTTGCCAAACCTGGAAAGCCGATCCTCCACAAATAGACCGTACATTTCGACGGCGCGTTGGTGCGCTACGCCTTCGGGCAATTTCATAACGATGTGCAGTTCATGAAACAAGATGGAGATGGCAAGCAACTTCTTATTGGCCCAGGGGCTTAAGTTTGCCCAGCCAAAAACTTTTCCTGAACCGGGGACTTCCTTGTCAACTGCCGGGAGTGACCCCTTGTCAACAGTGACCTGGATGTCGGCTTCATTAAATGGACTTTTTTCGGGCCAAATACCACTGTAGGTACTCATCGTGTCCTGCCTTTCATCTGTGTGTTAGAACTATTGAGCGGTAACTCCTTGTCGATAGCATGTTGGTGAGGGAAATTGGGATAACTTGGTGGCCGCCTGAAGCTTGCCGCAAGCTACCAGCCTTCAAGTCGAGTAAACAGACCAGGCTAATTCTTGCCCTGCCAGTCTCAGGTACACTCAAGGGCCTGCTGAATCTGATCTATAAACACGGTTGGGGA
>DATGFK010000284.1:0-5233 GCA_035309185.1 Aggregatilineales bacterium | reverse complement strand
TCCGTGGACGAAGGGGATAATGATCCCAGCCACTTTCTCGCTTACCTGGTGGCAGCGTTGCAGACGATTGCACCCAATCTTGGAGCAGGGGTATTGCTTGCGCTTCAATCCCCGCAGCCACCGCCAACCGAATCGATTCTGACAGCCCTGCTGAATGATATTGCTACCGCCCCGGACGACTTCGCCCTTGTCCTTGACGACTATCACGTGGTTGAGTCTGAACGGGTTGACTCGGCACTTACCTTTCTAATCGAACACCTGCCACCACAGATGCACGTGGTGATCGCCACGCGCGAAGACCCCCATCTGCCACTGGCCCAACTGCGCGCCCGTGGGCAGTTGACCGAACTGCGCGCCGCCGACTTGCGTTTTACTCCCACCGAGGCTGCCGAATTTCTCAACCACGTGATGGGCCTGAACCTCTCGGCAGAAGATGTCTCTGCGCTGGAAACACGCACCGAAGGCTGGATTGTCGGCCTGCAACTCGCTGCGATTTCGATGCGGGGTCTCCAGGACACTCCCGGCTTCATCAAATCTTTCACAGGCAGCCACCATTTCGTGCTGGACTATCTCCTTGAAGAAGTCCTGCACCAGCAGTCCGAAAATGTTCAAAATTTCTTGCTGCGCACCTCAATCCTCAACCGGCTGTGCGGCCCCCTGTGTGATGCTGTCCTTCTCGATGCGTCCGTTTCAGGGCAAGACACCCTGGAATATCTGGAACGGGCGAACCTGTTTATCGTTCCCCTGGACGACGAACGGCGCTGGTACCGCTACCACCATCTCTTTGCCGAATTGCTCCGCCAGCGATTGCATTTCCTCAATGTCTCGCCTGCAAAGGGTGATGGGGCGGAAATTGCCGAATTGCACAGCCGGGCCAGCCAGTGGTTTGAAGACAATGGCCTGGACATTGAAGCATTCCACCATGCCGCTGCCGCCAATGATATTGACCGAGCCGAGCGTCTGATGGACGGAAAGGGTATTCCCCTGCACATGCGCGGCGCGGTGATAGCCTTACTGGACTGGTTGGGTTCACTACCGACGGCAGTGCTCAATGCCAGGCCCACGCTGTGGTGGCGGTATGGCGCGCTGCTGCTGATTAATGGTCAAACGACGGGTGTGGAAGAGAAGCTGGAAGCGGCTGAAGCTGCCCTGAAAAACAGCGGAGCGCCTGACCAGTCCCAACACCTTGTCGGACGTATTGCTACCGCCAGGGCTGTATTGGCGCTTACCCGCTATCAGGCGGAACCCATGCTTGTCCAGTCGCGTCGCGCCCTTGAGTATCTACCTCCCGACGACCTGACCCTCCGCGCCAATGCGACCTGGACGTTGGGCTTTGCCTACCAGCTTCAGGGAGAGCGTGCCGCAGCCAGCCAGGCATACACGGAATCCATAGCGATCAGCCAGCCATCGGGAAACATCTTCTTCACGATATTGGCGACAATTGGGCTGGGCAACATGCAGGAAGCAGATAACCAGCTCTACCTGGCGGCTGAGACTTACGGACGTATCCTGCAACTGGCAGGCGATCAGCCGCTTCAGGTAATCCACGAAGCACAGCTTGGCCTGGCCCGCATACATTACGAATGGAACGACCTGGATGCCGCTGAACGGTACGGGCGAGAGAGCCTGAAACTGGCGCGGCAGTACGATACCGTGATTGATAGATTCATTGTCTGTGAGGTGTTCCTGGCCCGCCTGAAACTGGCGCAGGGCGATGTTGCCGGGGCGACCACGATACTGGCGCAAGCCAATCAGTCGGCGCGCCAGAAAAACTTTGTGTTTCGCATCCCTGAAGTTGCAGCCGCGCAAGTGCTTGTATTGATTCGCCAGGGTAATCTGGCGGCAGCCGACCAACTGGCGCACAGCCACGACCTGCCTATGAGCCAGGTACGTGTCTATCTGGCCCAGGGAGATCCATCGGCGGCATTGGCAGTGCTGGAACCGTTGCGCGCGCAGGTCGAGGTCAGGCATTGGAAAGATGAACAGATCAGGGTGATGACTGTAGAGGCGCTTGCCCACCACGCACGTGGCGACGAGGATAGGGCTGTGCAAGTGCTGGGCGATGCGCTGGCGCTGGCGGAACCGGGCGGCTTCATTCGCAGCTTTGTGGATGAAGGGTTGCCGATGGCTCAACTCCTGTCTGAAGCGGTGGCACGGGGGATCATGCCGGACTACGTTGGTAAGTTATTGGCTGCCTTTGACGCCGAAGCACACAAGAGAGGCGCCGTAGCGGAACTAGCCCCTGCCCCACCCCTGCTCGATCCATTGAGCCAGCGTGAGGTAGAAGTCCTGCAATTGATTGCTCAAGGACTGTCGAATCACGAAATCGGCGAGAGACTCTTCCTTGCCCTGGATACGGTCAAAGGTCACAACCGCAGAATCTATGAAAAATTGCAGGTTCAGCGGCGCACTGAGGCGGTAGCGCGCGCCCGCGAATTGGGATTGTTGTAACTGTACATATCGGCTTTCTGCGGCAATTTCCCCTCGATCCCTCCAAAACAACACTTCCAGGCAACACCAAAGTGTCTATACACCAACACCCCATTGCGATGATACTACCGGTACAGTGAGCAAGGGGCACGGGCAATTGGCACGGACAGTTAAAGCGGCCACAGCAGGTACCGAGTGATGTCGAACACACTCATCCCCAAAGCGGATTCAAATGCACCCAGCGTCTACCAAATCAGGATCAAGGGCCATTTAGGTCGTCAGTGGACGGACTGGTTTGGCGGCCTAAGCATCACGTTGGAAGACACTGGCGACACGCTTTTATCCGGCCCGGTGGTCGATCAGGCCGCGCTACATGGATTGCTAAAAAAAGTGCGTGATCTCGGTATGCCATTGATCTCGGTCAATCGCGTGAACTCAAGCGGTAAATGAGCGACCAAATCAAAGCCAGCCTGGAGGAACGATATGGAAGCACAAGCTAAGACTAGGATCGAGCCATCTATCGGAGATCCTAAAGCGATACAACAGACTGTAGAATCGTCGCCGCGTTACAAGGCCCGGATCGCCGGCGTCTTTGAATTTCTCGAAGGCACGGTATTTACATTCGGTCAGGTGGTCATTCTCGGCAAGATCGTTGTTTCCAGTGACGCGGCAGCTACAGCACACAACATCCTGGCGAATGAGACGCTCTATCGCCTGGGGTTCGCAGCCACCGTTGTTGGAGTTATCTGCCATATCGTTTGGGTGTTTCTTTTCTTCGACTTGTTCAAGCCAGTGAGCAGGAATATCTCTATACTTGCGGCGTTCGTCATGCTCGTGGGATGCGCTGTTCAGGCTGTTACCAGCCTGCTGTACTTTGCCCCCTTGCTGATCCTCGGAGAAGGCAGCTCCCTGAGCGCATTTACGGCGGAACAGTCGCAAGCCCTGACGCTCTTTTTTCTCAAGCTGAATGGTGAGGCCTTCGACCTTTACCTGATATTCTTCGGATTCTGGTGCATCCTGACTGGCTACCTGATTTTCAGGTCGGCCTTCTTACCACGAATTCTGGGCGTATTGCTGGCAATTGATGGTTTAGGTTGGATGATCTTTCTGTCTCCGCCGCTCGCAATTGCCCTCTTCCCTTTCATCGCTATTGCCTCCGGCGTTTCAGAATTGCCTCTGATGGTGTGGCTCCTTGTGAGGGGCGTGAACGCTCAACGCTGGTCGGAGCAAGCCAGTGAAGCTGGGGTACGCGCTTATTAACTGCTGATTCAGTTGCTCACCTTACACAGTGAGTGGATCGCCCTTTATCCGCCGATAATCTTGAGGAGATATTCACATGACAACTCGTACCGCCCAAACATCGCTACCTATTCGTGCAAGAGTCCTGGGCCTCGTGTATCTGATGGCCTTCCCAATCGATCTCTTCGGCTTTCTCTATGTTCCTTCCCGTCTTGTTGTGCCTGGAGATGCGGCAACTACAGCCAGTAACATCATTGCGTCTGAAACGCTATTCCGTCTTGGTATTGTGAGCATTCTACTCGGCCAGATCGTCGGTTTACTGGTGGTTCTCGCCTTATACAAGGTACTCAAAGGGGTCAACAATAACATTGCGGTGCTGATGGTCATATTCGGTCTGGTTTCCGTATCTATCGGGGTAGTCAATGAGTTTAGCCAGTTTGCCATCCTCCTCCTATTGCACGGTCCTGACAACTTGACCGTATTTTCAGCAGCGCAGTTAAATTCTCTGGTACCTCTGTTGCTTAATTTGCACAATCTGGGAATTAGGATTGACGAAGTATTCAATGGCCTGGAGCTGTTCTTTATGGGCTATCTGGTCTTCAAGTCGGGCTTTCTTCCCAGAATTGTGGGCGTCGCGTTGGTGATTGCCTGCTTTGGTTATCTGATACAGGATTTTTCGGCATTTCTTTTCCCCAACCTTGCCGTGAACGTTATCCTCCTTACGGGTTGGGGAGAACTGATATTCCCTCTGTGGCTGCTGGTTAGAGGCATAAACGTAGAACGGTGGGAAAAACGTGCGCTTGCAGCGGCCTGACGTAAGATGTGCCGAGGAAACAACGCTGCCTTACCGCGACTCAAGACGACGTGCAGCGTGTATTACGGATCAAAGAGGAGACCTACGTGAAAGCGATTGTATATACCAAATATGGGCCACCGGACGTTCTTCAGGTTAGAGAGGTAGATAAACCCTCTCCCAGGGACAATGAAGTGCTGGTAAGAGTTGAGGCCGCATCGGTCAATGCGCTTGACTACCGCCGCTTTGAGATGCAGTCGAGCATGGGACACTTCATGGACAGCGTGCTTCTCAAGGTAATCGGCAAAACGCTGGGCGCTGACATCGCCGGGCGGGTTGAAGCGGTTGGGATAGGCGTTAAACAGTTTAAGCCAGGCGATGAGGTATTCGGACAATCCAAAGGCGCTGCGGGTGCATTCGCCGAGTATGCGTGCGCTGGTGAAAACGAATTAGCCCTGAAACCGGCCAATGTGTCGTTTGAGGCAGCCGCTGCAACGCCAGTAGCCGCCCTGACGGCGCTGCAAGCCCTGCGTGACAAGGGGCGCATTCAAAGCGGGCAACAGGTTCTCATCAATGGCGCGTCCGGCGGGGTGGGTACTTTTGCCGTGCAGCTTGCCAAATCCCTTGGGGCCGAAGTTACGGCGGTGTGCAGCACGCGGAACCTGGATATGGCGCGCAAGATTGGGGCCGACCACGTTATTGACTACACGAAGGACGACTTCACCAAAAACGCACAGCGCTACGACCTGATCGCTGCCGTTAACGGAAACC
>DATGFK010000283.1:0-4994 GCA_035309185.1 Aggregatilineales bacterium | reverse complement strand
CCTTCTGTGAGCAGGAACACGTCCAGACGGTCTTCGTCGGCAATCCTGACGGGGTGCGCAAGAAGGATGCAGGGCGGCATCACAACCAGCGCATGGCCCGCTGGGAATATGGCAAAGACATCGACTACTTGCAGCAGAAATGCCAGCAAGCCCACATGACGTGCTTCACGGGCAGTGAGCGCGGAACCAGCAGCACGTGTCCGTCCTGTGGGAAACGTCGAAAGCCGCGCGGGCGAGTGTTCGCCTGCCGACGCTGTGGTTTTCGAGGCCACAGAGACATCGTGGGGAGCATGAATATGCATCCTCTCGCCTTTGGTTCACGGATTGACTATCCGCATTCGCTCACGTATCGACGGCCTGGTCCCGCACGGGTCTGGCGACGGAATGAAGAGCCGTTGCTGGTCGCAAGAACCGGATCGTCGTAGTCCGCCTGGACACGGGCCTGTGGGAGGGCAAACCCGCTCGCACCACAGTTGTCTGGGAGCGCCAACCATCTCAGCCACCAGCCTCGGCTGGCTTCCTTCGGGAAGGGGTCACGGGTAGGCGGTAAGCACCCAGAAGCCCACCCCCTTCAGGGGGTTGGGAGTGTCACGGCTGTTTCCTGAGCAACGTCACGAGGTTGGTGGCGGCTTCGGAGAGGGCATGGCGGCGCAGCATGGCGTAAGAATAGGTACGGCTGTCGTCCCCGCCGTGCAGCGCCAACGCGCACAGGCTTCCGGCTGCTATTTCGCGCTGGATGGCAATACCCTGGATCAGGCCTACACCCAGGCCTGCCTCAACGCTGCGCTTGATGGTTTCCGTCTCGCCCAGCATGATGATGTTATCGGCAGGCAGGGCTGACGGCCCTAGCAGCCGTTCGACAGTGGCATGTAAGGCCGATCCTGGTTCGCGGGTAAGGATCGTTCGAGAGCGGAGTTCCTCCAATTCTACGCTCTTTCGCGCGGCCCATTCGTCTTCAGGGGAGACGATCACAAAGAGGCGGTCGTGCTTGAATGGCGTCACTTCGATGTCAGGGTGCTCGGCGGGTGAACCGACAAGGGCCAGCTCTGTGGTCTCTGATGCAACCGATTCCAGAAGTTCAGCGGTGTTGCCTACGCTGATGCGCATAATCGTATTCGGATAGAGAGTGCGGTAGCGGCTGAGGAGTTCGGGCAACACATAAGTTGCCAGTGTATGGCCGGCGCCCAGGCGGAGCGTGCGATCCGCAACGCCAGCCGCAGCGCGCGCGACCTCCGCCGCTTCGTCGGCCAATGCAAGGAGCTTTTCGGCGTAGGGCAGCAGCGCTTCGCCTGCCGCCGTCAAACGCAGGCGGCGCGTATCGCGTTCGATGAGCGCCGCGCCCAATTGAGTTTCCAGTGTGGCGACCTGCTGGGAAACGGTTGGCTGGGTCATGTGCAGATATTCGGCGGCGCGTGTGAAGTTCATGAGCCGCGCCACGGCCACGAAAATACGCAACTTATGCAGATCGAGACTTGCTTCAATAGATGGCATCTATCAAATTCATTGAAATTATCAGTTTGAACGATGAATAATCCAGCATTATAGTATGCATAAGCGCAAGTGACAACGCATTTGAATTCTGAGACTGGGCGCTTCCGGCGGGGATTTGTACTGTATAATCGAGGAAAATCCCTTTTCGAGTGTTCATGATGATTCCCGGCCTACCACTGGGAGTGTTCCATAGCGAGGATGATCGAATGGCAATCAAGAGAACCAAAAATAGTTTGGGGGCGCGCGCGTCGTTTGATACGGGCAGCGGCAGCGTCTATTACTACCGGCTGGCGCGTCTGGAAGAACTCGGCGTCACGAAAATTTCCCGGCTGCCTTTCAGCATTCGTGTGCTTTTGGAGAACATCCTGCGCGAATGCAACGGCTTCGAGATCGTCGAAGACGACGTGACGAGCATGGCACAGTGGGATGCGAAGCATCCTGCCCAGCGTGAAATCCCGTTCAAGCCAGCACGGGTCATCTTGCAGGACTTCACGGGCGTTCCCTGCCTGGTAGACCTGGCCGCGATGCGTGATGCGGTTGGTCACCTGGGCGGCGATCTCAAGAAGATTCAACCGCAAATTCCGGTTGACCTTGTGATCGATCACTCTGTACAGGTGGATGCCTTTGGAACCAACGACGCGGTTCAGATCAACGCCAGGATCGAGATGGATCGCAACCGGGAACGCTACGAGTTCATGCACTGGGGACAGAATGCCTTCGAGAACTTCCGCGTGGTTCCCCCGGCCACAGGCATCATCCACCAGGTCAACCTGGAATACCTGGCGAAGGGCGTTCTCACGCGCCCAGAAGAGGGTGGACTGGTGGCCTTCCCCGACACGTTGGTTGGAACTGACTCGCACACGACCATGATCAACGGCCTGGGCGTTGTGGGTTGGGGTGTGGGCGGCATTGAGGCCGAAGCCGTCATGCTCGGCCAGCCGATCTACATCCTGATGCCAGAAGTGATCGGTATGAGGTTGACCGGCAGACTACCAGAAGGCGCCACCGCCACCGACCTTGCCCTTACCGTTACTCAGATGCTTCGCAAGCGGGGAGTGGTAGACAAGTTCGTGGAATTCTATGGCCCTGGCCTGAGCCAGATGTCGCTGCCAGACCGCGCGACAATTGCCAATATGGCGCCTGAATATGGCGCGACGATGGGCTTCTTCCCGGTAGACGCGGAGACGCTCAATTACCTGCGTCGCACGGGCCGCACGGATGCCGAAGTCGCTCTGGTCGAGCGCTACACGAAGGAACAGGCCCTGTTCCGCACCGACGAGACGCCCGATCCCGAATTTACGGATACGTTGGCCCTTGACCTCAACACGGTGGAACCGAGCCTGGCCGGGCCAAAGCGCCCACAGGATCGTGTTCGCCTCGTAGACATGAAGAGTTCTTTCCAGAATGCGCTGCGGGCCGACGTAAACAGTCGCGGGTTTGCCCTGAAGGAACCGGAACTCAACAATCACGCGGTTGTTTCCAGCAACGGCGATAGCCTTGAAATGCGCCACGGCGCCGTGATTATCGCCGCCATCACGAGCTGCACGAACACCTCCAACCCCTCGGTGATGATCGGCGCGGGGTTGCTGGCAAAGAAGGCCGTCGAGCGCGGCCTCAAGGTTCCTGGCTATGTCAAGACGAGTATGGCCCCGGGGTCCCGCGTCGTCGCCGAATATCTCAAAGATGCGGGCCTGCTGCCATACCTGGAGCAACTGGGATTCAACATTGTGGGCTATGGCTGCACCACCTGTATCGGCAACAGCGGCCCCATCCCGGAGAATATTGCGAAGGCCGTCACGGACAACAATATCGTGGCAACGGCGGTGCTTAGCGGCAATCGCAACTTCGAGGGCCGAATCAATCCGAATGTGAAGGCCAATTACCTGGCCTCGCCCCCACTGGTGGTCGCCTACGCCCTGGCCGGAACCACGGATATTGACCTGACCAACGAGCCGATAGGCACAGACGAAAACGGCAAGCCGGTCTACCTTCGCGAGCTGTGGCCCAGCCACCATGAGATCGCTGACGCTATCGCCAGCACTGCCAAGCCGGAAGTGTTCCGTCGCCTGTACGCTAATGTGCGCGATGGCAATGAAGACTGGAACGCCATTCCTAGCGATAGCAGCCTGCTGTATCACTGGGATGATCATTCCACTTACATCCAGAATCCGCCGTTCTTCGAGGAGATGCAGCTTGCCCCTGCTTCCCTGCAAGGAATCTCTGGTGCGCACATCCTGGGCATCTTTGGCGACAGCATCACCACGGATCATATCTCCCCGGCGGGCGGGATCGCGGTAGATAGCCCGGCGGGTCGTTACCTGATGGAGCACGGCGTCGAGAAGAAAGACTTCAACCAGTACGGTACGCGGCGTGGCAATGACCGGGTGATGGTACGCGGCACGTTTGCTAACATACGGCTTAAGAATCAGATGGTTCCCGGCGTGGAAGGCGGCGTGACTGTCCACTATCCCGACGGCCAGCAGATGACCATCTACGATGCAGCCGTTAAGTACAAGGCTGAACACATGCCCCTGGTGATTATCGCAGGCAAGGAATACGGCACGGGCAGCTCACGGGACTGGGCGGCCAAGGGTACCCTGCTGTTGGGCGTGCGGGCAGTGCTGGCCGAAAGCTACGAGCGCATCCACCGCAGCAACCTGGTTGGCATGGGCGTGTTGCCTCTGCAATTCAAGGACGGGCAGAATGCGCAGAGCCTTGGCCTGAAGGGAAACGAAACGATCAGCATCCAGGGCGTCAACAACCAGATGACTCCCAAGCAGGATGTCACGGTTAACGTTCAGCGGGTCGATGGCACAACGTATGCTTTCAACATGATCGCCCGGCTGGATACGCCTGTCGAGGTTGAGTATTACGTCAACGGTGGGATTTTGCCTGCCGTGCTGCGCGGGCTATTGGGCGAAGACAATTAGCGCCAAGCCTAGCCAGGAGTACAAGCACCCGACTTAATAAAGGCGCAATGTCTTCGCGGAATCCGTATGAAAGGGCGGGTGCAGTATGTAGATACTGCGCCCGCTGCATTTCATTTCACACCCGTGCAGTACGAATTGGCTGCCTTGTCCTGCGCGATGAGTTTGCGCAAGTATGCCCAGCCTTCTTCGAGCCTGTCCACGAACACCGGTACCTTGAGGTGGGCTAACTGATGAATATCTTGTGACGCCATGCGCACAAATGCATTGCCTCCCACAACGACGACAAAACCGGCGCGTGGGTGGTTCAGTGAGGGAAAAGTCCAGGCCCGCAAAGGATGCTCTGGGATCATGGTAAGACGTGTGGCATCAATCAATTCGTGAACCGTATGGTTTGCGGCATTGCGAATCGCCAGGTCTTTTTGTTGCAAATGAGATAGTTCCTGAAAGGAAATGGGCGTACTTAGAGTATAAAATACGACCCAACCATCCTCGCGTGATTCCAATGTAATGGACATAGTTTTCTCTGCAAAACTGCTGCATCATTAAATTTAGACGGATGATAACTCAAAATTG
>DATGFK010000282.1:0-3171 GCA_035309185.1 Aggregatilineales bacterium | reverse complement strand
CAATCACCTCTTCGAGTTCCAGCAGCTTGCGCACCACACCCAGTTCATCCGCGCCGAGTTTGCTCAGGTCGGCCCCGTCGTCGGTCAGGCCCGCCGCTTCTGTCTTGCGAATGATCCCGGCGCAGCGAACGTGCGCATTCTGGATGCGGTAGACCGGGTTTTCGTCGCCCTGCGTGCGGGCCAGTTCCAGGTCAAAGATCATGCGGGTATTTGGGTTCTGGGCCAGGATGAAGTAGCGCACAGCGTCCGGCCCCACGTCGTCCAGCAGTTCGTCCAGTTCCACGAAGTCGCCGCGCCGCGTGCTCATGCGCCGCGTTTCGCCGCCCTCGACCAATTCCACCATCTGATGGATGATGGTGCGCACCGCCGATGGATCGTAGCCGAGCGCCTTAACGCCCAACAGTACCTGGGGCGCCGTGGCGGCGTGATCAGCGCCGAACACGTCCACCACGAGATCAAAGCCGCGTTCAAGTTTGTTGCGGTGGTAGGCCATATCCGGCAGGCGATAGGTGGGCGTACCGTTCTGTTTAACGATCACACGATCCTTCTCGTCGCCAAGTTCGGTGGATTTGAACCAGACCGCGCCATCCTTGTCATAGGCAAAACCGCGCTTTCGCAGTTCGCCTACGGTCTCCCATACGGATTTGTCTTCGTACAAGCTGTTTTCGAGGAAGAATATGTCGTGGTTGATGTTCGCCCGCCGCATACTGGCCTTGATGCGATTCATGATAGCGTTGGCCGCGATCTCGCGGAAGTCGCCTGCCGGGGCGTTTACCATCTCTTGATTTCGGAAGGCAATGATCGTGGCCGCAATCATCCGAATGTAAAGGCCCTGATAGCCCTTTTCTGGGAAGGTAATGGGCAGATCAAGCAGTTCCAGGTAACGCGCCCGGACGCTCTCACCCAGCACGTTCATCTGTTCCCCGGCATTGTTAAAATAATATTCGCGCGTTACCGTGTAACCAACTGCCTGAAGCAGATTGGCAATCGTATCGCCGATGACGCCGCCCCGGATACGGTGGACGCTGAGCGGACCGGTAGGGTTAGCGCTGACGTATTCAACCTGGGCTTTTTTGCCCGCGCCCAAATCCTGCTGGAAGACCTGCTCTCCCGCTGCCAGGATGTGATCCACCTGGCGGGCCAGCCAACTATCAGCAATGCGGAAATTGAGGAAGCCAGGCGGCGCAACCTCCACGCTGGCGATGAAACCTGTTTGCGGCAAGTGAGCCTGAATTGCCTTGGCAATCTCGATGGGAGGCTTGCGGGCCAGTTTCTGCACCTGCATTGCCACATTCGAGGCATAGTCGCCCTGGCTGGCGATCTTGGGCCGGTCAATTTTGAGTTGCGGTATATCAAAGGCAGGCAACGCGCCCGCCGCTTGCGCTGTGAGAATGCCCTGCCGGACGACGGCAGCAATTTCCTGGGGTAGAAGTGTCACGAGAGTCTCCCGTTGTGAAAGTGGGAACAATTGTACATTGTAACAGGCGAGCCTGACGCAATCAATCCAGAGCAGGAGCGAAGGTCGCGACACCTGTCGCACCTGGAAACCATTCGATCATTATCAGTAAACGCCGTTTCTCTGTATAATCCATACAACTCATTGCAACAATGCAACCGTTGTTTCGTGACGAATTGATCGAACTTATTGATAGTTTGGAGGATGTAAGGTCATGAGCGAAGGAGTGCTGCCAGCCAAGCCCCCGACCGCCCTGGTGATTGACGACAATGTTGACGCCTGCCGGATCACAAAAATGGCGCTGGAGTCTATTGGTTATGAGGTAACAACCTTTGAGGACAGCTCTGAAGGACTTGAGTTTCTCAACTGGATGACCTTTGATTTGATGATCCTTGACCTGATGATGCCTAAAATTGACGGCGCCACAATCTTGCGCCAGGTACGGGAAATGCCTCTCCACCGCTCCCTGCGGGTTATTGTCTTGAGCGCCAACGTTCGCGTGGCAAGCAGCCAAATCACCGAGTTAGCCAACTATGTTTTATATAAGCCAATAGATGTTCCTTCCTTCGTGAAGTTGGCGCAGCGTTTGAAGGAACAACCGGAGGACGAAGCCAAGCCCGAAAAAGCTGGGGGTATCTGACACCAATTAATATCTTGCGGTGACCTCCGCAGGAATCTGCTGCCTGACCGAGAATGCAATGGCTCTGAAACAGGACTATTGGGATTTTGCGCGTTACAAGATCAGGTGTTATATTGCGCTGTATAGCTTGAGTTAAGCGCACCCGTAAATCCTTATCTCACAACCCTTTGGAGGAATATATTATGTTCATGCGGATTCGCGCCATTGCGATTGTCGCACTCTTAGCGGTTGTACTGTCGCTACTTCAAGGCATACTTAGCACTTATGCACAGACAGCGCCAACTGACGATGGTATCGGCCAGCCACTCTTTACCCAAATACCACTCAATGCCTCAGTCAGCCACACGGCCAACACAATTCCATACTGGAGCAGTTCCTTTACTTACGCGGGCCAGACTTATCCGTACAGCATGGTCGGTACCAATCCTACCACTGGTGGCAGTTCAACCATCACAACCGAGATCATCCCATTGAGCTTCACATTTTCTACCGGTCAAACCCTGGACGGGAGCACCAAGACCAATTTGACGCTTGGCTCGCCCATTTTCCAGAACGCAAGTTTCAGCAGCGGATTTACACAGTATGGTGACGCCATTATGCGTGCCGAGTGGTGGTCAACTGGCGGCAGCAGCGCGGGCTATCACGTACTGCTGGGCCAGCCGACAATCCTGGGAACGGAGCAGATAAGCGTGCCGAAGAACCAGGGCATCTTCGAGATTGGCCGTCGCTCGGGTGCGCCAATTGGCTTACTTGATATTCAATGGTTCTCTGCCCAACTGACTCAATTGCTCGGGCAGCTACACATCAGTTCGACGACCGTTCCCATTTTCTTGACTTACAACACCTTCCTCTACATTGGTGATAATCTCTCGAACTGCTGCGTGTTGGGCTATCATGGCGCACAAAATGGGGTAGCGCATGGCGGTTCGCAAAACGGAAACGGTAATCAGCAAGTTCAGACCTTTATCTACGCAGCTTACAGCGATCCGGGAATCTTCCGTTCAAGCATCATCCAGGACATCAACGGTCTGAGCCACGAAGTTTCTGAATGGCTCAACGATCCGTTCACCAACAA